>NZ_JBEZIQ010000012.1:71174-191277 GCF_040651155.1 Kitasatospora sp. NPDC048545 | reverse complement strand
CCCATCCGCTGACCAGCGGCGATGCCGCTCATGGACCGTCTTCCACGGACCGTAGCGCTCCGGAAGGTCGCGCCACGGCACGCCAGTCCGCGCCCGGTACACGATGCCGTCGATGACCTGACGGTGGTCCCGCCACCTGCCACAACGCCCGTTGCTCACAGGCAGCAGCGGCCGAAGCCGCTCCCACTGACCATCGGTCAGATCACCCCTACTCCCCATAGTCGTATCAACGACTCAACTGATCGGCAGGACACGGCCTAACTTCGCTGTCCAAGGACACGGGGAAGCGGCCCTGCTTCCCACTCTCCTGAGCCTCTGAGGGATCCTTGCCCATGCAGATGAACGATGCGGCAGCGGCCCTCCTCGGCCCATGGACAGGACTCGCACCCACACAGGGCCTGTATCTGAATTACTGTCAGCTTTGATCTTCCTCGTTTGCTGGCTCAGGCAAGCGAGCTCGGAGCTGTTCCAGGGTCCGGGCGGGTGACCCGGGCAGCGGTGTGACGACGGTGCGGTGCAGGTCCAGCAGGCGGTGCCCGTCCTGGAACTGGTTGGAGAGGTTGGTGCGGGTGACGCCCAGCAGCTGGGCCAGGAGGGTGCTGGTGATCGCCCTGCGGCGGCGTAACAGCGCCGCCAGGAGGCGGTGGTAATGGTCGAGGCTGCTGGTCTGCGGGTGGAGGTAGCTGCGCGGACGGTGGAAGCGTCGCTGGAAGGCCGCCTCGGCCAGGGCGTCCCAGTACGGCTCCGAGACTGCCACCAGGCGTTCGAAGTCGGACCGTGACATGCCGGTCAGGGCCGGATCGCTGAGCATCCCGGTCAGGCCGGGGTCGATCCGCTGCTTGGCCGCCTGCGCCTCCGGAGGGCGCGGTGGAACGGGTGCCAGTGTGTAGTTCCAGTCGCCGTGGAACGCATCGGGCGTGGTCGGCAGGGCCTGGAACTCGGCAGCGGTCACTGTGGAGCCCAGGCGATAGCTGCCGGTGTCCAGCTCGGCGCCGATGGTCAGCCCGGTCCGGGTGGTCGTCGCGGCGATGGTCTCGATGACGACCTCGTAGCTGGTGAGCGGCCGGCCGCGCCAGTTCGCGGTGATATGGCAGAACATCCGGTGTTCGATCTTGTTCCACTTCGATGTGCCTGGTGGGAAGTGGCAGACCGTGATCTCCAGGCCGCTCTCCAGGGCGAAGGCGGCCAAGTGCTTCTTCCAGGTCCAGCGGCGGGGATCGTTGGAGCCGCCGGCGTCGGCGGTGATCAGCAGCCGGGTGGCGTTCGGGTGGTGCACCCGTCCGCGGTGCTGCCACCAGCGGCGTATGGACTCGACCGCGAACTCGGCGGTGTCGTGGTCGGTCCCGACGTTGACCCAGCCGGTGTTGGTGGCGATGTCGTAGATTCCGTACGGGATGGCGACGGGCTGGTCGCTGGTGGTGAAGGTGTGACAGTCGACCTTGATCGGATTCTTGCCCGGCCTCCAGGTGCGGCCGGGCCGGTCGCGGTTCCCAAGCCATTCCTTGGCCTTGGTGTCGACGCTGATCACCGGTTGCCGGTCGTCGAGGAAGGCCGTGGCCGTGGCGTTGAGGTGGGCGAACTGGGCGTCGCGATCCGGGTGGCCGGCGCCCTCGGTGGTCTTGACGGTGCCCTGCAGGCTGTAGCCCAGGCTGTGCAACAGTCGCCCGACGGTTGCGGCACTGACCTGATGGCCCTGCGACGTGAGCGCCGATGCCAGAGCCCGTAGCGACAAGGTGGTCCACCGCAGCGGGGAGACCGGATCACCCCGGGTGTGCGGTTCGATCAGCGCCTCGAGCGCCGGCATCAGGCCGGGATCGGTGACCGTCAACGGCTTGCGGCCGGCACCCACAGTCCGGACCCTCCGCGTCGGCACCGGATCCCTGGCCAACTCGGTGACGCCGCGCGCGACAGTGGAGGTACTGGTCCCGGAGGCTGCAGCCACCAAGGCGATCCCGCCATGGCCGATCGCCGCGGCCTCGCTGGCCAGGTAGAGCCGACGACGGCGCTCGTCGAGATGAGGCAGGATCCGATCGAACTTGGCCCGCAAGGCGGTGACCGGGGGACGCACAGGCATGGTCCACCATCGCACCAACTCCACCAGAGCAAGCAGTAATTGAAATACAGGCCCACAGCCACCACGGGAACTGACAGCTGGCCTCCGTGATCTCGTAGCCAACGGCATCGCTCTCCATGGGGACGCGGTGGTGCTGACCAATACCGCCCGTCACCTGCGTGACACCGGACCCGGAGGCTTCATCGACCTCACCGCGTGGGAGTGCAGCGTCAACAGCTTCCACCTTGAGGACTACGTGCCCGTGACCGTCGACGTCCTGGATGATGGCGAGCCTGTCATCGCCGAGGCCGATCAACGGCTCCTACTGGCCCAGGGCCTTACGCTGGCCTTGCACATCTGCCATCTCGGCCGTTCAGTTGAACCTCCACTCCAGATCCGATGCATCGTCAGCGCGGGTACCACCAATGGCACCTTCCGATTCCACCGCATCCGAGCTGGTCAGCAAGGGCACCATCCGGACCTGGACAGGTACACGCTGGAGAAGATGATCGTCATCGACACGGACTCTCCGAGTTCCTGACTCGACCCAGCAGAGCCTCCCGATCCTCCAGCCGCATCCGCCCAGCACTACGAACAGTCACCAGCGGGCTTCCTACGGCAGTGAATACGCGACAGTTGATTACGCGAGCCCACCAGTACCGAGGCCGGACTCGCCACCGGCGAACCCGCCGACCCCCGGGGCTCCTTCCGGATCGGCAGCGCCACCAAGACCTTCGTCGCCACCACGCTGCTCCAACTCGTCGGCGAGCACCGACTGGACCTCGACGACCGGCTGGAGTGCCTGCTGCCCGGGATCGTCCCGAACAGCACCGCGATCACCGTCCGGCAGCTGCTCGACCACACCAGCGGCGTCGCCGACTACACCCGGGACCCGGCCTTCGACCGCCGGCGCCCGGAGTGGCTCTCCGGCGGCCGCTACCGGCACTACGCCCTCCGGGACCTGGTCGACATCGCCCACCGGTACCCGTCGGCCTTCCCGCCCGGCACCGACTGGCAGTTCTCCAACCCCGACTACGTCCTGGTCGGCATGATCATCGAGAAGCCCACCGGCCGCAGCTGGAACGAGGAGGTGACCCGCAGGATCATCCGCCCGCTCGGCCTCACCGACACCTGGATGCCCGGCGACTCGCCCGTCGTCCCCGGCCCCCACGCCCACGGCTACGACAAGGCGGACACCGGCCCGGCCGACGTCACCCTGCTCAACCCCTCCATGGCGGGATCGTCCGGCGCCGGCATCTCCACCACCGCCGACCTGACCACCTTGCTCGCGGCCCTGTTCGGCGGACACCTGCTGCACCCGGCCGAACTCGCCGCCATGGAGGCAGACCACCACCCACGGCGACGGCCGGTCCTACGGTCTCGGCCTGCAGCGGGTCGACACCCCCTGCGGCACCTTCTGGGGCCACGCCGGCGGTTTCCCCGGCTACGTCACGATGATGGTCGGATCGGCGGACGGCAGGCGGCAGTACGCCGGGAGCACCACCATCGACGACACGCCGGACCCGGCCGCCGCCGTCGCCGCCTGGGACGAGGTGACCACGACCGCGCTGTGCGGACCCCAGCCCGCCGCCCCCGCCCCCACCTCTGCACCCGCACCCGCACCCGTGCCCGCCCCCGCACCCCTGCCCGACCTCGCCCGCACGCTGTGGTGACCGACCCCCTACGCTGACCGGCGACACCACGGCCCACCGTCACCAGGAGGACGAGACATGGCAGAGCCGCTGATCGCCGCAGTCGGGGGCAAGGCGCCCGCCGTCGACCCGGACGCCTTCGTCGCGCCGAACGCCGTCGTGATCGGGGACGTGACGGTCGGCGCGGGCGCGAGCATCTGGTACGGCGCGGTGCTGCGCGGCGACGCCGAGTCGATCAGCGTCGGCGTGGGGAGCAACATCCAGGACAACTGCACCCTGCACGCCGACCCCGGCTTCCCCCTGGTGGTCGGTGAGCGGATCTCGGTCGGCCACAACGCGGTGCTGCACGGTTGCACGGTCGAGGACGACGTCCTGGTGGGCATGAACGCCACGGTGCTGAACGGCGCCCGGATCGGCACCGGCTCGCTGGTCGCGGCCGGCGCGGTCGTCCCGCAGGGCATGGTGGTCCCGCCCGGCTCGCTGGTCGCGGGCGTCCCGGCGAAGGTCCGTCGGGAGCTGAGCGAGGAGGAGCGGAGCGGCATCATGGCCAACGGCGAGGGCTACCGGCTGCTCGCCGACGCCCACCGGGACATCGAGAGGCGGTAGCTCCCGGTCCCCGACAGCTCCGGCCCTCGACAGCTCCGGTCCTCGGTAGCTCCCGGTCCTCGGACCCGACCGTCCGGGCGGACGACGGAGGGTCGAGCACGGACCCTAGACCCCGGTCACCGCGGCAGCGGCAGGGGCAGGGGCGGCCGGCTCCGCGGCCACGGGTGCGGGCCGCCGTCGGTCGGCCGCCCAGGCGAGCACCGAGACCAGCGCGCCCGAGGCGGCCAGGCCCGCGCCCACCAGGGTCGGCGAGGTCCAGCCGAGTCCGGCGTCCAGCGCCAGCCCGCCGAAGTAGGCGCCCTGGGCGTTGGCCAGGTTGAAGGCGCCCTGCACGGTCGCGGAGGCCAGCGTCGGCGCGCTGCGGGCCTTCTGCAGCACCAGGGTCTGCACCGCCGGCACGATCGCGAAGCCGAACAGCCCGATCAGCACCACCGTCACGGCCGCCGGCCACCGGGCGTGCGCGGTCACCGCGAACAGTGCCAGGGCGGCGGAGAGCAGCACGAAGGCCGCGCAGACGGTCGGCCGCAGGGCCCGGTCGGCTGCGAACCCGCCGAGCACGTTGCCGATCGTCATCCCGACCCCGAACAGCGCCAGCACCAGGGTGACGGAGCCGGTGGCGTACCCGGAGACCTCGGTGAGCAGCGGCGCGATGTAGCTGTAGCAGGCGAAGAAGCCGCCGCAGCCGAACACCACCGTGGCCAGGGCCAGCCACAGCTGCCCGCTGCGGAAGGCCCGCAGCTCGTGCCGCAGCCCGGAGTGGGCGGGGGCGGGCAGCTCGGGCACCAGCCGGGCGATGGCGAGCGTCCCGGCGGCGGCGATCAGCACGACCACCAGCATGGTCGCCCGCCAGCCCAGGTGCTGCCCGAGCAGGGTCGCGGCCGGGACACCGACGATGTTGGCGACGGTCAGCCCGGAGAACATCACGGCCACCGCCCGGGCCCGCCGGTCGGGCGCGACCAGCTCGGCCGCGGCGACCGCGCCCGCCCCGAAGAAGGCACCGTGCGGCAGCCCGGTGACCAGTCGCGCGGCGGCCAGCGTCCAGAAGTCCGGTGCCAGTGCGCACAGCAGGTTGCCGGTCGCGAACAGCCCGGCCAGTGCCACCAGGACCGCCTTGCGGGGCCGCCCGGAGGCCGCCACCGTGAGCAGCGGCGCGCCGATCACGACGCCCAGCGCGTACGCGGATATGAGCCAGCCCGCCTGCGGGATGGAGACGTGGAGGTCGTCGGCGACCTGGGGGAGCAGCCCCATGGCGGCGAACTCGGTAGTGCCGATGGCGAACGCGGTGACGGCCAGCGCGAGCAGCGCGAGAGGCAAGGGGGTGGCTCCGGGGTGATGCCGACGACCGGGGAACGCGCGGCGGACGAATTCGTTCGTCCGGCATCCTAATCCTGCCGGATGACGCCCCCGTGAGGAGTGCGTGACGAAAGGGGGTCGCCAGTACGGCCCGCGCGCGCGAGACTGGGGACATGTGCCGCAACATCAAGACGCTGCGACCGCCCGTGACGCCCGACGCCGACGAGGACGACTTCCGGGCCGCCGCGCTGCAGTACGTCCGCAAGGTGTCCGGGTTCCGCGCCCCGGCGGCGCACAACCGGGAGGCCTTCGACCGGGCCGTGGACGCGGTGGCGGAGGCCACCGCCCGGCTGCTCGGCGAGCTGGAGGTCCGCGGCTCGCACGCCCGGGCCGCCGAGGCCGCAGCCGGGTGACGGGCCCGGCGCGGCCCGCAGCGGACGCCGACGGCGGCCCGCGACACCCGCCGACAGGGAGCAGGAACCGGTGATGAACCCCGCTCAGCGTTACGCCCTCACCTTTCCCGGTAACCCCGGTACCCAGGCCCCGCAGGACGTGGTCGTGGTCACCCGCACCAGCGCGACCGGCCCGGGCGGCCACCCGGTGTACGAGGATGACAGCGGCATCGTCCGCGCCGAGATCAGTGACTCCGGAGAGGTCCGGATGCTCGCCAGTGGCGGCCACCAGAGCCCGCACCTGCCGGTCCACGCCCACCCGCTGCCCTGACCGCCCGCCGTCCCGTCCACCCGCTGCGCCGGCCCGACCGCCCGGTTCCCCGGTTTCCCGGTTTCCCGATTCCCCGGATCGCCGGTCGGGGTGATCGTCCGTGGGGCACAATCACCGCATGACCACAGCGAGTTGGCAGGGCGTCGTGATCGCCGAGAGCGCGGACACCGTCGTCGTCGAGGGCAACCACTACTTCCCGGCCGAATCGGTCCGCACCGAGTACCTGCGGCCCTCCGGGACCACCACGGTGTGCGGCTGGAAGGGCACCGCCGGCTACTGCACCGTCGAGGTGGACGGGCGGACCAACCCCGACGCGGCCTGGTTCTACACCGACCCGAAGCCCGAGGCGGAGCACGTGCGGGGCCGGGTGGCGTTCTGGCGCGGCGTGGAGATCACCGCGTAGCGCCCGGCCCGGGCGGGTACGTGATCCGCATGGCAGTCTTCCGCAGACCGCGGCGCTCGCCGCCGACCCCCGAGCCGGACCTGGGCGAACAGCTCGCCGAACTCGTCGAGGAGGCCGAGCAGCCCGTCGACGAGGGGCCGGCCGCCGCGTACGAGGCCGGGCAGCGGGGTCGCGGCCGGGCCGTGGTCGCGCACACCGCCCGGCTGCTCGGCAGCGGCGGCCGGGCCGCCAAGGGCGCGGCCAGGGGCGCCGCGTACGGCGGCCGGGCCCTCACCGAGCAGCTGGTGCGGGCTGCGCCGCGGATCCCGGTGCGCGACCTGGCCACCCTGCGGGCGCAGCACCCGGGCGCGAGCTTCCCGGAGCAGCTGGCCGACCTGCTGGTCACCGGCGCCGTCCGGGCCTCGGGCGCGCTCGGCGCGGGCGTCGGCGCGGCGGCGATGATGCCGGTGCCGCCCGCGATGCCGGTCGAGATCGCGGCCGAGACGATCGCCGTGGCGGCCGTGGAGATCAAGCTGATCGCCGAGCTGCACGAGGTCTACGGCGTCCCGGCGCAGGGCTCCGCGACCCAGCGCGCCGGCGCCTACCTGGGCGCGTGGGCCAACCGTCGCGGGATCGACGCGACGCTGCTGGTGCGCCCGGCGGGCTTCGCCGCGCTGGCGATCGGCGCGGAGGTGCGCCAGCAGATGCGCCGCCGGCTGACCCGCAGCTCGCTGCGCCACCTGCCCTCGGTGACCCC
The DNA here is from genome assembly GCF_040651155.1 of Kitasatospora sp. NPDC048545. Lineage (NCBI taxonomy): Bacteria > Bacillati > Actinomycetota > Actinomycetes > Kitasatosporales > Streptomycetaceae > Kitasatospora > Kitasatospora sp. NPDC048545. Next base: position 183,811 of record NZ_JBEZIQ010000012.1, on the reverse strand, counting down.
GCTGCTGGTCGGCGCGGGCATCGGCGCCACCATGAACCGTCGCGAGACCCGCCGACTCGCCGACGAGGTCCGGGCGGACCTGCGCGAGCGCCGGCCGGCGAGCTGGACCTACTGGACCACGGCCGCGCCGGTGGTGAAGGGCGAGACGGTGGGGAAGGGGGGAACGGTGGTGAAGGGCGAGCCGACGGGGAAGGGCGGAACGGCGGTGGCGGACGGAGCGGTGCCGGAGGGCGAGCAGGCCCCGTAGGACCGGCTGCCCCGGCACCGCCCGGAGCCTAGGTCGTCAGCGGCGGCGGGGCGCCGGCACCCCTGCCCGTTTTCACGCCGTTCACCATCGCCTGGTGGATGGCCCGCGCGGTGATCTCGTCGGCGGCCGGCACCGGACTGCCGGACACCGTGTACCAGTCCAGCGCGCCGGTGTACTGGACGGTCAGCCGCGCCTCGCCATCCACCCAGGTGGTGTGCACGGTGAGGTCGCCGGAGATCGGGCCGACCTCGGCGGTGGTGACACCGCCGGGGCCGCTGATGATGGATTGGGTGGTCCAGGTCGCCCACGACGCGCGCGGGTCCGCGGGCGGCCGGGCCTGCCGATGGCCTTGGTCGTGTTCGGTCATGCGCCTATCCTCCCCCGCCGGTGATTCGCCACCCGGGCAGCGACACCTGCGGTCGCGGCGACCGCCCGGTCCCACCGGGCGGTCGAGTCGGTACGGTGGACGGTCAGTCGAGCCGGCCGGGTGCGTCCGGCACGGCGTCGCCCTCCGCCTGCGAGGTGTCCTGTGCGTGCAGGTTCTGCATCGAGGTGATGCCCTCCTCAGGGTCCGCGGCGCGGATGTCCTCGTCGCGGTCGGTGCTCACCTCGGACCGTTCGCTCATGTCGGTCATCGCGGGCTCCGTCTCCTCGGCCGGTCCGGCGGGCCGGGCGGCGGGTGCGGCCGGGCCGGGTGTCTCTTCGCCCTTCCAGCCTGCCTCCGCCCCGTCGCCGGGGCCAGCCGGGTGAGCGGAGTCCCGCGTTCCGGCGGCCGGATCCGGACCGGGCGAAGTCACCAGGTCACAGGCAGTGACCGCATGCCGTAGATGAAGGAGTCCGTGCGGAAGGCCGCCGTGCCGGGCGGGCCGGCCGGCCGCAGTCCGGGCAGCCGCCGGAACAGGGTGGCCAGGGCGATCTGCAGCTCGGCACGGGCCAGCGGCTGGTCCAGGCACTGGTGCACGCCGAAGCCGAAGGCCATGTGCCGCCGGGCGTCCCGGTCGAGGTCCAGTTCGTCGACCTGCCCGGGGCCGCTGCCGCCGAACACCGTCCCGTCCCGGTTGGCGGTGGAGATCATCGCGATCACGCCCTCGCCGGCCCTGACCGTCGTGCCGCCCAGCTCGACGTCCTCCAGGGCCACCCGGGGCAGGCCGGTGTGCACGATGGTGAGGTGGCGCAATAACTCCTCCACCGCGCCGGGCACCGCGGCCGGGTCGGCCAGCCTGGCGGCCTGCTCGGGCCGGTCCAGGAGCAGGGCGGTGGAGAGCGAGATCATGTTCGCGGTGGTCTCGTGGCCGGCGATCAGCAGCAGGATGCCGGTGCCCGCGGCGTCGCGCGGGGTGAGGTCGTCCCGGGCGGCGAGCCGGCTCAGGATGTCGTCCTCCGGCTGCTCCCGTTTGCGGGCCGCCAGTTCGCTCAGGTAGTCGAGCATCTCGTCCTGGGCCGCTGAGAGCTGCTCCGGGGTGCTGGTGTTGTTGAGCAGGGTCCGGCTGACGCCCTGGAAGAACTCCCGGTCCTCGTACGGGACGCCGAGCAGCAGGCAGATCACCAGGGAGGGGACCGGCAGGGCGAAGTCGGGGACCAGGTCGGCCTCGGTCCGGCCCTCGGTCATCCGGTCCAGTGCCTCGTCGACGATCCGCTGGACGGCCGGACGCATCGCCTCGACCCGCTTGACCAGGAAGTCTCCGGTGACCATCCGACGCAGCCGGGCGTGCTCGGGGTCGTCGAGGCGCAGGAAAGTCGGGTTCTCGGTGATCAGCTTCCGGACGCCGGGGACCAGGAGCGGGAAGTTCGGGTGGCGGACGTCCGCGCTGAACCGGCGGTCGGACAGGACGGTGCGGACCTCGGCGTAGCCGGTGGCCAGCCAGCAGGACTCGCCCCCGGGCAGTTCGGCGCGGGTGAGGGGTCCGGCGCCGGCGGCCTCGGTGTAGGCGGGCGGCGGGCCGAACGGGCAGGCGGCGGAGTGCGAGGCGGGAATCGGGACGGCGGTGGTGGGCGTGCTCGTCAAGGTGGGGTCTCCTTGCGTCGCGGTGTTCTCCGGTGGGGGTGGGGTGCCGGGCGGTCCACCGGCTGCGCGGCGGTCCGTCGGAGACGGTGCGGTGACGCCGGTGAAAGCGGTCTGCCGGTGGTGGTCCCGCGGTGGGGGCGTCAGCCGTCGATCTCGGCGGGCTCGTCCTCGGTGACGGTGATGGCGCCGCCCGGGCAGAGCTGGGCGGCCAGTCGCAGGTCGGCGAACTGCGAGGGCAGGAAGGTGGTCTGACGGAGTCTCACCAGGCTGTCCTCCTCGTCCTGGTCGAAGACTTCGGGAACGTTCATGACGCACATCCCGGAGCTGCAGCAGCGGTCCCGGTCGACGCTCACCCGCATGGTCGGGCACCTCTCGCCAGTGCGCCGCCGGCTGCCCGGCGGCTGCCTCTCGTTGTCATTGCCAACCTAACCGCCGCTGCTCCGTCCACGGAGGGTGCGGTGCGGGATCGTCGAGAATGGCCGATTCGGTCCCTGTCCCGGCGCCCGGGCGCCGCCGCAGGTTTGAATTGACGTCACCCCGACAAGCGGCGGCCGGGCCGTCCCGGACACGGGATCAGGAGGAGAGCCCCTCGGCGGCGGCGATCTCCCGCACAGTCGCGACGGTGTCGGCCTCGGCGGCTGCCTTGTCCGGCCGGTAGCGCACCACCCGGGCGAACCGCAGGGCGAGCCCCGCCGGGTAGCGGGAGCTGCGCTGCAGACCGTCGAAGGCGATCTCGACCACCAGTTCCGGACGGACCCGCACCGTCCAGGCGTCCCGCTCGGTCTCCCGGGCCAGCAGTTCGGTGGTCTGCCGGGCCAAAGTCTCGTCGGTCAGGCCCTTGAAGGTCTTGCCCAGCATCACCCACGGGCCGAGCCCCGGCTCACCCGCCGCCCGGGCGCCCAGGTGCAGGTTGCTGAGGAACCCGAGCCGCCGCCCGCTGCCCCACTCGGCGGCCAGCACGACCAGGTCCAGGGTGTGTCGGGGCTTCACCTTGATCCAGCCGATCCCGCGCCGCCCGGCCGCGTACGGGGCCGCCGGGTCCTTCACCAGGACGCCCTCGTGGCCGAGGGCCAGCGTGTCGCGGAAGAACGCCAGCGCCCGCCCGGGATCCCCGGTCTCGGTGCGCGCCACCCGCAGATCCGGCGGCGCCGACCCGGCCAGCGCAGCCCAGCGCTCCCGGCCCGGACGATCCACCAGGTCCTCGCCGTCCCGGTGCAGCAGGTCGAAGAACTGGACGCTGAGCGGGACTTCGGCGCGCAGCCGCTCCGTGTCCCGCCGGGCGGCGGCGCGCGCCGCGGTCTCCTGGAACGGGCGCGGCCGCCCGTCGGGACCGAGCGCGATCGCCTCGCCGTCCAGCACCGCCGAGCGCAGCGGCAGCGCCAGCGCGGCCTGCACCACCTCGGGGACGCGCGCGGTGATGTCGTCCAGGCTCCGGGTGAACACGGCGACCTCGTCGCCGTCCCGGTGTACCTGCACCCGGATGCCGTCCAGTTTCCACTCCAGCGCGGCCGGGCCGGTGCGCTGGAGTGCCGCGGCCACGTCCGGTGCGGAGGCGGCCAGCATCGGGCGCACCGGCCGTCCGACCTCCAGCCGGAACGCCGCCAGGGCGTCCGCCCCACCGGTCAGTGCGGCCTGCGCCACCGCGCGCGCCGAGCCCCTGAACATCAGCGCCCGCCGCACCGCCGAGGCCGGGACCCCTGCCGCCTGCGCCACGGCGTCCCCGACCACCGCGTCCAACGCCCCCTGTCGCAGGTCCCCGACCAGCACCGCCCGCAGGAAGCCCTGCTCCGCCCCGGTCGCCCGGGCGAACAGCCCGTGCAACAGCCGGCGCCGCTCCGCCTGCGCCCCGGCCCCGTGCACCCCCGCGATCCGCTCCAGCTCCCGCTCCACCTCCCGCACCCCGAGCGACGCCTCGCCGGTCGGCGCCGGCAGCCCCCGCAGCGCCGCGGGCCCGACCCCCGTCCGCAGCCGCTGCGACTCCCCGGACAGCAGTGCCACCGCCGCCGGCGCCTCCACCGGCCCCGCCTCGCCCAGGTACCCGGCCAGCAGACCCGTCTTCGCCCGCCGCCCCGGCTCCACCGCCACCGCCCGCGACACCTCCGCCAACCGCAGCAACCCCGCCACACCACCACCTCCTTCCTCCAGCATCGGCGCCCCCGGCGGCCCGCGCCTCAGCAGCGCCGCAGGAGGGCGCTCCGGTGTGGCGACGAGGGGGGTGTGACGGGCCGGACGGCGGTCGGACCGGGGCCGGAGCGGGGCTGGAGCCGTCCGAAGCGGGGCCGGAGCGAGCGGCCCGGCGGGCTCCGCCGCCGCGTTTCCCGAGGCGATCGACGCACGGGGTGCGCGCGGTGGCGGCCCGGACCTGGTCCGCACCCCGCGTGACGTCGGCACGGGCGCACGCTGCCGGGCGTTCACCCGGGCCTCCACCGCGAGCTCTGTCCCCCTCGGCCTCGCCACGCCCGGGGCCGGCTGGGCACGGTCCGGGCGGTGGCCGGTCGCGGCCGCCGGCTCCGGGGCTTGGCCGGGGTCGTCGGTCTGCCGTCCAGCGGAGTGCCCGCGACGTCCAGGTGACGCCGGAGAGCACCCGGGCACCGGGCACCGGGCATCGGTGAGCGCCCCTTGCCGCGATACCTGGCGGCGGGGGCACCCGGGCGGACGGATCCGGCGTCGGTGCGGATCCGGTGTCGGGACGGGTCCGGTGCCGCTCGGTTTCCAAGCGCCGGAGTGGAGCGGGCGGCCGTCGCTCTTGGCCGGGGTGGTGATCGGACCCGGGCCGACGGGACGTCATGCTGGGCACGCCCGACGAGCCGTGACCCCGAGGAGACCGAGATGAGCAGCACCCCCGCCGACCGTTGGAGCGTCGGCGCGCCCGAGGCCGACGACTTCGCCGCCTGGCGCGAACTCTTCCGCGGGTACTGCGACTTCTACCGGGTGCCGTGCCCGGAGGAGAAGGCCGCGCTGGTGTGGTCCTGGCTCACCGACGAGGACCACGAGCTGTCCGGGCTGCTGGTGCGGGACGGCGACGGGCGGCCGGTCGGGCTCGCCCACTACCGGCCGTTCGCCAGGCCCCTGCACGGGGCCGTCGGCTGCTTCCTGGACGACCTCTTCGTCGCGCCGGACGTGCGGGGCGGCGGCGCCGTGGACCTGCTGCTGGCCGGGTTGCGGGAGATCGCCGCCGAGCGAGGTTGGAACACCGTCCGCTGGATCACCTCGGAGACCAACTACCGGGCGCGTGGAAAGTACGACCGGGTCGCCACCCGGACGCAGTTCCTGACCTACGACATGGCCCCGGACGCCCCGGTGCGCTGACGCGGCGACCGGGCCGCCGGACATTCGTTCGGACTTTCTGTTATCGGCGCGTCGCCTGGGGGTCTCCCAGGTGTCGGCACCCGACCAGCCGACCCGGAAACAGGAAGCGTGACCACGTGAACAGCGACGACAGGACGACCATCCTCCCGGCCACCGGCGGCGACGGCGGCGCGGATGGCGCCCACGGCCGGTCCGGTGGCCGGGCCGCGCGGCGGGCCGCCGACCGGCACGCGGGCCAGGGCCGCCGGGGTCGCCGGCGCGGCGGGTTCGTGCCGGTCACCGCGGTGGTCGCGGCCGTGGCCGGGACCGGGCTGATCGCCGCGCTGGCGGGCGCCGGGTACGCCGCGTACGGCGGCAAGCAGTCCGACCGGGACACGATGGGCCAGGCGATGGCCGCCGACGCGCTGATCGCCGCCGAGATCGGCACCCACGAGGGCATCCAGGTCCCTGGCGCCGGGGGAGCGAACCCGGCCGCCGCGATACCGTCGGCCGGCGCGTCCGCGAGCGACCCGGCGGCGACCCCGAGCGCCTCGGCCACCCCGACCCCCACCGCCTCGGCCACCCCGACGGCCACTGCCACCGCCACCCCGACCCCCACCGCGTCCGCCACGCCCGCCAAGGCGACCGCGAGCGAGACCCGAAGCACCGCAGCCGCGGCGACCTCCGCCAAGCGGACCGCCACCGCGCCCGCCACCCCGGTCGGCGGCGGCGCGGCCCCGTCGGACGCCCAGGCGGTCGTGGACCTGGTCAACGCCGAGCGCGCCAAGGCCGGCTGCGGACCGGTCGCGTCCGAACCGCGACTGGCCACGGCGGCCCAGTCGCACAGCGACGACATGGCCAACCGCAACTACTTCGATCACGCGAGCCCCGAGGGGTACCACGCCGACCACCGGATCGAGGCCACCGGCTACCGGTGGAGCACCTGGGGCGAGAACATCGCCCGGGGCCAGAAGGACCCGGCGGCCGTGATGGACGCCTGGATGAACAGCCCCGGCCACCGGGCCAACATCCTGAACTGCGCGTTCAAGCAGCTCGGCGTGGGTGTGCGGACCGGGTCCGGCGGCCCGTGGTGGACCCAGGTGTTCGCCGCCCCGGCCTGACCGACCCCGGCCCGAGCCGCCCCGGCCCCCCGTTCCACCGGAACCGCACCGGCCCGACCTGACCCGAACACACCTGACCCGAACAGACCGACCCGAGCAGACCCGTAGCCCGGCCCGATCCGGGCTCCGGGCCGGGCCGATTTTCCGATTCCGCGCACATTGTTGTTATCTGATCACTCCCCACAGGTCTCCGAGGAGGCAGCGGCGGACGGAAACACGGCAAGACGGAGTGCGGACCATGAACGCTGATGTGCAGAACAGGACCGGAAGCACCCTGGTGCTCGCGGCGCAGGCCGGCGACCGGCAGGCCCAGGAGGCGCTGGTCGCCGCCTGGTTGCCGCTCGTCTACAACGTCGCGGGCCGCGCCCTCGGCGGCCACGCGGACGTGGACGACGTCGCGCAGGAGACCATGATCCGGGCGCTGGACGGTCTGGACGGGCTCCGTGACCCGGACTCGTTCCGCTCGTGGCTGGTCGCCATCACCATGAACCAGGTTCGCCGTCGTCACGCCGCCGGTCTGCAGCAGGCCGTCGGCGGGCTGGACGAGACCTGGGAGGTCGCCGACCCCAGGGCCGACTTCACCGACCTCACCATCCTGCGGCTCGGCCTCTCCGGCCAGCGCCGGGAGGTCGCCGAAGCGACCCGCTGGCTCGACCCGGACGACCGCGAACTGCTCGCCCTGTGGTGGCTGGAGGCCGCGGGCGACCTCACCCGCGCCGAACTCGCCGAGTCCCTTGACCTGAGCCCCGCGCACACCGCCGTCCGCGTCCAGCGGATGAAGAAGCAGCTCGAAGCCGGCCGCGTCGTAGTCCGCGCCCTCAGCGCCTACCCCCGCTGCCCCGAACTGACCGAGCTCACCGCCGGTTTCGACGGCACCCCGAACTCGGTCTGGCGCAAGCGCATCGCCCGTCACATCCGCAGCTGCGCCGGCTGCGACGGCCTCGGCCGTGACCTCTTCCCCGCCGAAGGACTGCTGGCCGGCCTCGCCCTGGTGCCGATCCCGCACGGCGCGCCCGTCCTGCTGCACTTCCAGCACACCGCGGCCGCCGCCGCCCAGACCGCCGCCACCGGAGCCGGTTCGGGCGCGGGCCTGGGGAGCGGTTCCGGCGCGCACGCCGGTGCGGGAGGACACGGCGGCTGGGCCGGCACCGCGGCCCGCAAGGCCGTCCTGGTGAGCGGCGCGGCCGCGGCGGTGGCCGTGACCACCCTCGCGCTGGTCTGGCCGCAACACGGTGAGCCTCCGCTGCCGACCGCCCCGGAGCCGACCGCCCCGGCGGCCGCCCAGGACACCCCGACCGTTGCCGCCGCGCCCGTGGCTGTGGTCCCGACGCCGGTGCCCACGCCGACGCCCACGGAGACCCCCACCCCGACGTCGACCCCCACGCCGACCACGACCCCGACCCGCGTGGTCACCGCCGCACCGGTGCCCAACCAGGAGCGCCAGCTGGTGGACCTGATCAACGCCGAGCGGGCCAAGGCGGGTTGCGCACCCCTGCGGATCGACCCCCGGCTGCACACCGCCGCCCAGAAGCACGCGGACGACATGGCCACCCGTGGCTTCTTCGACCACGTCAACCCGGACGGCGTCCGCGCCGACGCCCGAATCACCGCCGCCGGCTACCGGTGGTCGCAGTGGGGCGAGAACCTCGACCGGGGCACGGCCAGCCCGGCCACGGTCTTCACCCACTGGATGGACGGCGGCATCCACCAGTCGAACATGCTGGACTGCGGCTTCAAGGACATCGGCGTGGGCCTCGCCACCAGCCAGGCCGGCACCCCGTACTGGACCCAGGACCTCGGAGCGCCGATGTCCTGAACGGGCGGGTTCCGTCGCGTGGCGCCTCGGCCGCGCACGGCCCGGAGCGAGCCGGCCCGGAGCCGATCTGGACCGGACCGGTGGGCGGGACTAGGCGGGGGTGACCCCGACCAGCCCGTTCGCCGTTCCGGTCACGAAGCCCGTGGGCTGCCCGACGACACCGCCGGCGTCGCCGACCTGACCGGGCAGCACGTCGGGCGCGCTGCTGAGCGACCCGGGCAGGCCCTCCTGGCCGCCCACGGCGCTGGCGTGCGCACTCGGCGCGGTGAGGGAGGCCACGACACCCACGGCGAGCGAGGCGACGGCGAGCATGCTGCGCTTCTTCATGGCCGGTCCAACGAGGCTGCGCCGGAAGGGTTACGGCGGGCGGCCCGCACGGACCGCCCGCCGCGCTCCCGCACCCGTGTCGACGGTGCGTCAGGCCCGGTAGAACGTCCGCCCGGCGGAACCGGAGGAGACCGACCAGACCTCGGTTATCAGCCCGCCGTCGAGCCGCAGGACGTCCGTCCCGCTGCGCGCCACCGTGCCGCCCTCGCCGTCCGAGAAGCTTGCCAGGTACGGCCGGGCCACCAGGCCGGACACGGCCCCGTCGACCGACTCCAGGTCCACCACCGCGACGCCCTCGGCGGCGAACCGCAGCTCGGACCGCTTGGCGTGCCACTGCCGGATCACCTCGGCCAGCCCCGCCGGCGTCCGCACCTCGTCGAACAGCTCCGAGCCCGCCTGCGTGTACCGCAGGGTGAAGTCGGGCGCCATGATCTTCTCGGCCAGCTCCAGCTCGCCGTTCCACAGCGCCGTCCAGCGGTCGTAGACCTCGACCCCGAACTCCCGCAGCCCAACACCCATGAGGAGACCCCCCCGTTCGTTCCCGACCGTTCCTCGATCGTGGTCGGAACGCTAGCACCGGCCACTGACAACCGGGCGGGAGCGGGGACGCGGAAGGCCCCGGAGCGCAGCGGCCGCCGACCGTGCCGGCCGCCGACCGCGCCGCGCGCACCGCGGCGAGGACCCGCGCGGAGAAGTTGGACGGCCCGCGAACCGACCGGGACTCAGGCCGGGCGGCGGGCGGGCCGTGGGAACCACCATGGCCCCACCCGCCCCGGCCGGTCAGGGCGCGTTCACGGCGACCGGACGCGAAGCGGCGCGCCGGGGCGTGCACCAGCAGCCCCAGCGGCGCCGTCAGAGCGTCCCGGAGCCCCGGGCCACCCCAGCCCCGCCCGCCCCCGCCGCCCCGTCCTGACTGCCCGCCGTACCCGCCGTCCCCGTAGCCGTGGCCGTGGCACCGCGCCCGGCACGGCCCCCGCCGGCCCCACCGCCCGGTCCGGGTGCCCCGGCATCGGGGCTGCGCAGCCCGGACGGCCGGTCGCCGAGGAGCCCACCCAGGTCCTCCCCGGACACCTCGGAGGCGGAGCGGACGTCGTCCGCGGTGGCCGCGCACCGCGCACGCGGGCCAGGGCGCCTCCGGGCCCGGTGCCGAGCGATCCGGAGGGCCCGACGACACCCCGTCGTCCCCCGGACGGCCCACGGTGATGGCGGGGCCCCCGGCGGCCGTCTAACGTCAGGAGTGCTTCGTCCCCTGACGGACGGGGCCACGGCCGCCGGAGTTCCTGGACCAGGTCCGGCGGCCGTACTTCCGTGCCCGGGCACGGCCCCTGCGGACGCACCCCGTAGGCTGGCGGCCGAGTCGAGCCCCGCCCCGGATGCCAGGAGCCGCCGTGATCAGCCCGGATTCGCACGTTCTGGTGATCGGCGAGTGCGTCGCGGACGTCGTCCGCACGGACGGTGCCCCGGACCGGGTGCACCCCGGCGGCAGCCCCGCGAACGTGGCGTACGGCCTGGCCCGTCTGGGCCGCCCGGCCACGCTGCTCACCGAGCTGGGACCGGACGAAAACGGCCGGCTGATCCGGGCCCACCTGGAGTCGGCGGGCGTACGGGTACGGGCCGCCGGGGCCGCGCGGACGCCCTCGGCCGTGGTGCGGCTGGACGACCGGGGGCGGGCGCAGTACACCTTCGACATCGGCTGGACGTTCCCCCCGACCGCGCTGCCGGGGGCGAGCGCGTCGACCGGGCCGGCCGACCCCGCGGCGACGCCCGCCGCGATCCACCTCGGCTCGATCGGCGCGGTCACCGAGCCGGGCGCGGCCGCGGTGCTGGCGCTGGTGGAGCGGTGGCGCGGACGGACGCAGATCAGCTACGACCCCAATGTGCGCCCCGCGCTGATGGGCGAGCGGGCCGGTGCCGTCCGGCGGGTCGAGCGCTGCGTGGCACTGAGCGAGCTGGTCAAGGCGAGCGACGAGGACCTGGCCTGGCTCTACCCGGGCGAGCGGCCCGACGCGGTCGCCGAGCGCTGGCTGGCGCTCGGCCCCGCCGTCGTCGCGGTGACCCTCGGTGCCGACGGGGCGTTCGCCCGCACCGCCGAGGGCGTCCGGGTCGAGGCGGCGGCCGTCCCGGTGCCGGTCGCGGACACCGTCGGTGCCGGGGACTCCTTCACGGCCGCCTTCCTGCACGCCCGCGTGTCCGGCGAGGACCTGCGGACCTGCCTCACCCACGGGGTGACGGCCGCCGCCCTGACCGTCGCCCGCCCGGGCGCGAACCCGCCCTCGGCGGCGGAACTCCGGGCCGCCCTGACGGACGGCCGGGAGCGCCGCTCCGAGGCCGGCGCGCGCTAGCCGGATCCGAACCGTTCCCGGCGACCGCCGCCGGGTTCGGCCGGCACCCGGCGTCGGGGCGGCCGGACCGGTGGTGCTCAGCGCCCCTGCTGATCGGGGGCGCTGAGTTCCTTGCCGTACCAGACCTCGGCGTACGGGCCGCTCTTGTAGGCCGGGATCTCCCGGTAGCCGTTCCGGAGGTAGAGCGCGCGGGCCTCGACCAGGTCGAGGCGGGTATCGAGGACGATCCGGTCGGCGCCCAGGGCCCGGGCTCCCTCGTCGACGGCGGCGAGCAGACGGGCACCGCCGCCGGTGCCGCGCAGGGCGGGACGGACGTACACGCGGGTGAGCTCGACGGTGGTGGCGTCGAGCCGCCGCAGGCCCGCGCAGGAGTGGGCGGCGCCGTCGTGACGGCCGATCAGGAACAGGCCGTCCGGGGCGACGAGGTCGCCGCTGGGGGAGTCGGCCAGCCCGGACTCCAACTCCTCGGGGGCGCCCTCCCGGCCGAAGTGCAGGCGGTAGTACCGGTTGGCCACGTCGTAGAAGTACTCGCGCAGCAGCTCCAGGGCCTCGTCGGAGGTCACGTCGGCCGTGGCGACGGCCCAGTGGTCGGAGCGGCGGGGCGAGGTGTTCGTCATGCGCGCATGATCCACTCCGCCCTCCCCCCGTCGCAATCGGTTTTCGGTGCGGCTCCGGGCCCGGTCGGTGCGGCCGGGTGCGGCCGGGCGACCGGCGCGGCGGCCCGACGGGGTCGGCGGACGGGCGGTCGGCAAAGGAAGGGCAAGCACCGCGGTGCGCCGTTGCCCCGCACGGGTGATGGGGGGATTGACGGGGGTGCGCGGCGGGGGAGCAGTGCAGCTATGGATAGACCATCAGATTGTCGGATTAATGGGGGTTTGAGGGGGAGTCAGAAGGGCCGGAGCGGTGTGCGGACCGGCCTGCTGGCCACCGTCTGCCTCTCCGCCGTCCTCGCCGGCTGCGCAGCCCCGGCCGCCCCCGCCGGGCCGAAGGCCGCACCGGCCGGGACGGCGCCGGCCGGTGCGGACGCGGCACCCGCCGTGGAGGCCGCCGCGGCCCCCGCGGGAGCGGACGCCGCCGGGCACGGTGCGGGCCGCCCGCCGGCGGCGCCACCGATGCTGCCCGGCGCGGCCCGCCTGGAGGAGGAGACCAGCAGCGAGGCGGTCGCCCGCCAGGAGGCGGCCGCCCGGACCGCCCTGGAGACCGCGCGGCGCTGGGGCCTGGAGAGCACGCCGCTGAAGGCCCCGCCGCGCCCGGCGACCAGGGCCCGGCTCACCCCCGTCCAGGGCGTCAAGCTCGCCGAGGGCCGCCCGCCGGTGGTCTACCGGGTGCCGACCGACGACAAGGTGGTCTTCCTGACCGTCGACGACGGCGCGGAGAAGGACCCCGCGTTCTCCCGGATGGCCGAGGAGCTGGGCATCCCGCTCAGCGCCTTCGTGTCCGACTACCTGGTCCGCGAGAACTACGGCTACTTCCGCGACCTGCACGCCCAGGGCGTGGAGATCAACAACCACACGATCAACCACCGCAACCTGAAGGTCCTGGACTACGAGACCCAGCGCCAGGAGGTCTGCAACCAACAGGACCAGCTGGAGCAGCAGATCGGCGTCCGCCCCCGGCTGTTCCGGCCGCCGTACGGCGAGTACAACGACGACACGCTGCGCGCGGCGGCCTCCTGCGGGGTGCAGGCGGTGCCGCTGTGGAACGAGGAGGCGTTCCCGGACCACATGGAGTGGCGCTACGACGACCGCAAGCTGCACCCGGGGGACATCATCCTCACCCACTTCCGGGGCCAGGACATCTGGAAGGCCTCCATGCCGGACCTGCTGCGCAAGGTCGTCAACGACGTCACCGCGGCCGGCTTCGCCCTGGGGCGCCTGGACGACTACCTGTAACGACGGCAGGGCGGGCTCAGCCGAGCGAGAGGGCGTCGACGTAGACCCAGGCGCCCTCGTGCCGCACGAAGCGGCTGTGCTCGGTGAGCACGCCCTCCTCGCCGCCCTCGGTCCAGTGCGCGCGGAAGGCGACGGTGCCCGTCGCGTGGAACGCGCCGCCCTCGGAGGTGGAGACCACCTCCAGCCGGGTCCAGCGCAGCGCCGGGTCGAAGTCGACCTCGGCGGGACGGGTATCCGGGTGCCAGGTCCGCAGCAGGTACGCCTCGTCCTGCGCCGCGAAGGCGCTGAACCGGGAGCGCATCAGCGATTCGGCGGTGGTCGCCGCGGCCTGGCCGCGGTGCAGCCGGCCACAGCAGTCGCCGTAGGCGGCCGACAGGCCGCACGGGCAGGGGGAGGAGGGCAGCAGCCGCGGGGCGGCGGAGCGGGGCGCGGAACGACGTCGGGACATGCGGTCCATTCTCCCCCACCGCGGGTGCCTCCTGTCGCCCGGGACCGGGCGCGCGAAGGGTCTGCCCCCGCCCGGCGCGCCGGGCGGGGGCAGACCCTCCCGCGTTACGCGGGGCGCCGGAACGAGTAGTTGAACTCGGCGCTGCCGAAGTGCCCCATCATCCGGAGCCAGAACGGCATCAGCATCTCCGTCGCACGGGCGGCCGTGATGTCCCCGAGGTCGATGATCCACTCGGCCGGCCAGCCGAAGCCGCCGAGCAGGGCGACGGCCTCGGCCTTGGCCGCCGCGTCGTCGCCGGCGATGAAGAGGTCGTGCTCGCCGCTCAGCCGGCCCGGCTCCACCATCAGGTCGCAGTTGACGGTGTTGAGCGCCTTCACCACCCGAGCCTCGGGGAACTCGCGCTGGATCCGCTCGCCGACGCTGTCGGTGTTCACCGGGTCGAGGGAGACCTGGCCCTCGGGGCCGAAGACCAACGGGTTGGAGACGTCGATCAGCAGCTTCCCCGCGAGGTGCTCCGCCCCGGCGGCCCGCAGTGCCGCCAGGGCGACCGTCCCGCCGGTGGCGTTCAGCACCACCTCGCCGAAGGCGGCTGCGTCGGCGAAGGTCCCGCACTGGGCGCCGGGGCCGGCCTCGGCGGCCCAGGCCGGCCCCTTCTCGTTGTCCTTGGTCCGGGAGCCCAGCGTCACCCGGTGGCCGAGCGAGACCAGCTTGCTCCCCAGCGTGCGTCCGACCATGCCCGTGCCGATGATTCCGATGCGCACCGTTTCCCCGTCTCGTCAGGAGGTGGCCCGTCCACGCCGGACGTGCCGGCGACGACCATAGTTGACCCGGCGTCAGTCCTGCGGAACGCCCGGATCAGGTGTTTCCCTCGATGGTGAACATCGCGACCACGGCGACCGCCAGGGCCACCGCGGGGAGCAGCGTGACCAGCACCCGGCCCCGGCGGACCAGGCGGACGACGGGCCACTGGAGGACGACCAGGGCCAGGCTCGCGAACAACCCGCGGTCCGCCAGGGCCAGATGGGCGTAGGTCGAGGGGCAGGCGGCCGGGGAGGCGCAGGCGTCGGTCATCATCTCGGCGAGGCCTCGGACGACCGCCGCCAATGGCAGGAGGACCAGGTACCCCACGGTGGAGATCGTCACGGCGTTCCACCACTGCCCGCGGGCGGAGACGGTCGTGCGGCCGGAGGTGCGCGCGAGTTCGCTCATACGGCCCATGCTGCTGCCTCGCCCCGGCCGCCGGGCAGCGGCGGGGTACTCGGTCGGCCTGGGTACGCGTACTCAGGTCCGGGCGTCGCCGCACCAGGTGCACAGTGCCCGGGTCAGGCCGCCCGGGTCCGGCGCGCCGGGCTCCGACGCCCAGGCGACGTACCCGTCGGGGGCGCAGCAGCAGGGCCCCGGCCGGGCCGCGGGCCGTGGCGCATCCGGTCCGCCGAGCGGTTCGTACCGGCCCTGGTGGTCGAGCAGCCGGATCACCTCGCCGACCAGGCCGTTGGCCTTCTGGGCCCCGGAGCGTTCGGGCAGTCGCTCCGGCACCACCGGCGGAACCCGGCCAGTGCCCGTCCGCAGGCCGGCAACCGCCCGTTCGGGCCGACACCGGCGATGACGACGTCGCGGCCCATCTCGATTCCCCCGCCGGGAGCACGGGTTCAGTGTGACGACGGGTCGGGCACCGGTAAGGCACCGGTGGATCGGCGTTCACGAACTGGTCGTTGGCGGCCTTGAGCGCCGCGAGCGCGGCCGCGGCGACGAGCTTCGGGTGGTGGTCCCGGGCCGCGTCGGTCCCGGTCCGGCCCGCCACGGCCGCCGCGAGTCCGGCCTCCGTCTCCGCGCCGCCGCGGGTCAGCTCGGCCTGGAGCACCGGTTCGCGCAGCAACAGCCGTACGGCGGCGGTCCACTGCGGGGTCGGCTGCTCGGCCGCGCCGTGGAACGAGTCGAGCAGGGGCCGGGTGAGCGCCCCCCGAGCGGTTCCCCGGCCGGCCGTTCGCGCAGTGCCGCGGCGGCCTGGCTGATCCGTCGTCATGGCCGCCACTGTCGCGGAAGTTGCGCGTCGAGCAGGAGTGCGGGGCGCGCAGAAGTGCGCGGCGCGCAGCCTTTTCGACCGGGGGCGGGCCCGGGTTGTGCGGAGGCTCGGCGAGTCGCCCGACGCCCCCACTCGGTCACTGATAGTAGTTTCCTGGTTGCGGAGCGGTCTGCCGCAGGGCCGACTCCCGCGCGGCCGACCAGGCGGGACGACTGGACACGAGGAGCGGTCATGGGTGGCAGACAGCGTCCGCCGGGCGCGCGGAACCCGCGCCGGGGCAGGCCCGCCGGCACCGGCGGCCGGGCGGACTCCCGGGTGGAGTTCGCCCGCATCGAGGGCTTCCTGGCCTGGGAGGCGGAGGTCGCGGCGGCCGAGCGGGACGCCCGTGCCTTCGCCGGGCAGTTCCCCTGGCTCCCGGCCGCGGAACGGGAGAACCTCGAACAGGCCTACACCGCGGACCGGTTGCGCTACGCCGAGGAGGTCGTGGAGCGCGCCGTCGAACGCTGCCGCCGGCTGGCCGCCCGGTACCGCGCCGAGTGCCGCCGGATCTGCGCCCGCTGGGCGGCGCTCTGCGCCTCCGTCACCCTGGCGGCGGCGCTGTTCGCCGTCGTCCCGGCAGTCCTGCGGGGCTGAGCCCGCGGGGCCGCCCGGACCCGCACGCACGACCAGGGCCCGCCGCGCCGGCAACGGCGCTGCGGGCCCTGGTCGTGCCCGGAGCGGGGGTCAGTGGTGGCCGTGGCCGCTGGTGACCTCCGCGTGCTCCTCGGCGGTGGGCTTGGCGATCTGGCTGCCCTGGCCGTAGAAGCCGCGGGACAGCTTCGCCCGGGCGCGGGTGAACAGTCCGGCCTTGCGGACCACCCCGTTCTCGTCCACCTCCGGCGGTAGGACCGTCGGCTGCGGCTGGTCGTGCGCGGTGAGGGTGAAGAGCCGGCCCGGCGGCAGCGGGGCGTGGATCTCGACGAACTCGCCGTGCTGGAGCCGCTGGATGACGCCGGTCTCCCGTCCGTGCAGCACCTTCTCCCGGTCCCGGCGCTGCAGGCCCAGGCACCACCGCTTGGTGATCACGAAGACGATCACCGGCACGGCGAAGAAGCCGATCCGCACGGCGTAGGTGATGGTGTTGATCGAGAGGTGGAAGTGGGTGGCCAGCAGGTCGTTGCCGCCGCCCGCCAGCAGGCTCAGGTAGAGGCCCATCCAGGCCGCGCCGAAGGCCGTGCGCACCGGCGCGTTGCGCGGCCGGTCCGCGATGTGGTGCTCACCGCGGTCCCCGGTGACCCACGCCTCCAGGAACGGCCAGGACCAGATGGCCATCAGCACGGTCGGGAAGACGACCAGTGGGATGAACACCCCGAGGTTCAGGGTGTGGCCGCCCCAGACGCTGACCTCCCAGCCCGGCATCACGCGGACCAGGCCCTCGGAGAAGCCCATGTACCAGTCCGGCTGGGCGTCCGTGGACACCTGGTCGGGCCGGTACGGGCCGTACGCCCAGATCGGGTTGACCGTGGCGATCGCCGACATGACCGCCACCACGCCGAAGACCAGGAAGAAGAAGCCGCCCGCCTTGGCCGTGTAGACCGGCAGCAGCGGCATGCCGACCACGTTCTTGTTGGTGCGGCCGGGCCCGGCGAACTGGGTGTGCTTGTGGTAGAAGACCAGGATCAGGTGCGCCGCGAGCAGGCCCACCATGATCCCCGGGATCAGCAGGATGTGGACGGTGAACAGCCGCGGCACGATGACGAAGCCGGGGAACTGTCCGCCGAAGATGAAGAACTGCAGGTAGGAGCCGACGATCGGGACGGCCAGGATCGCGCCCTCCATGAACCGGATGCCGGTGCCGGAGAGCAGGTCGTCCGGCAGGGAGTAGCCCATGAAGCCGTCGAACATGCCGAGGAACAGCAGCAGGGCGCCGAAGATCCAGTTGATCTCGCGCGGCTTGCGGAACGCGCCGGTGAAGAAGACGCGCATCATGTGCGTCAGCATCGAGGCGACGAAGACGATCGCCGCCCAGTGGTGGATCTGGCGGATCAGCAGGCCGCCGCGGATGTCGAAGCTGATGCCGAGCGTCGAGGCGTAGGCCTCCGACATGGTGACGCCCTTGAGCGGTACGTACGAGCCTTCGTAGACGACCTCGCTCATGCTCGGCTGGAAGAACATGGTCAGCCAGACGCCCGTGATGATGATGATCACGAAGGTGTAGAGCGCGATCTCGCCCAGCATGAAGGACCAGTGGTCCGGGAAGATCTTGCGCAGGTTGGACTTGGCCAGGGCGTAGATGCCGAGCCGGCCGTCGGTCCAGTCGGCGAGGGCCTCGGCCGTGTTCGCGGGTTTGGCGCGTGTGCTGGTCACCGGTCCCGGCTGCGACTGCTGGTCGGCTCTCACGACGGGCTCCCCGGCGTCCTCGGCGTGCCGTGCTGGAGCCCCGTCGGCGGGAACGCCGGCCGGCGAAGTGTTGTGATCATGGGACCTCTCGATACGGGCCCGCCGGTCGAGCCGGCGCGCGGACCGGGCCGGCCCGCTGGACACGTTGCTCAGGGTGATGGAGCGCTTACTCTGACATGCTGTCGGCAGGGGGCCGACTGTGCACGTCCATCGGCCCGTCCGGCCGCTCGTGTCGGGCCGGACGGGCGTTCCTGAAGCCCGATCGGCTGGCCGCCGGTCGGCTCAACGGGCGCCGATGCTGCGGTCGGGTGCCGTTGGACCGGTCCGGCGCGTGCCGCGCCCTGGGGTCGCGCGCTCCACGGCCTACGCTGCGCCAATGGTGGATCACCGTGAACTCTTCGAGGACGTCACCGAAGCCCTGGCCCGCGCCGGGTTCGACACCGCGCCGGGCCCCTCACCGCTGTGGATCGACCGCCGCCCCGAGGGCGTGGTGGTCGGCTGGAAACCGGGCGCGGAGCCGGACGGGCCGCCCACCCGGGAGGCGTGCGCGGCACTGAGCGGCGCGGCCGCGCTCGTGCTGCGCGAACGCGGCTACCTGGTCGCCGAGACCGAGTCGGGCGACCTGCTGGTGCGCTCCGCCGAACCGGTGACGGTCCCGGACGAGCCGGAGCCCGTGCCCGAGCAGTGGTGGGGGTGACGGTGCGAGCACGGACGGGGTGACGCGCACCACCCCTCGACCGCTCCGACACGCCGGTTTGGTGAACGCACGGGAGTACCCATACCGAACCCTTACCCGAAGCAGGGGTGCAGTTGACCAGCGCAGCCCTAAGGTTTGCCTAAGCTAAGCCGAAGCGCCCTGGACCACGACGTCCGGGGCGTTCGGCTGTGCCGCTCCACCGCCGCCGCGGCGGGGCGAGACAGGTGACGGCCCGGGGCGGCCCGGGGGAGGAGCCCGCTGCATGTGGGATGAGGCGTTTCCCAGCTTCCTGATCGGGTTGCGCGAGGGTCTGGAAGCCGGACTGATCGTGTCGATCCTGGTCGCCACACTGGTCCGGGCGGGCCAGAAGGCCCGGCTGCCCCAGGTGTGGACCGGCGTCGCGGCGGCCGTCGCGCTGAGCCTGAGCTTCGGCGCCGTGCTCACCTTCACCGCCGCCAACCTCTCCGGCCACGCCCAGGAGGCGTTCGGCGGGGTGCTCAGCCTGATCGCGGTCGGCTTCGTCACCGCGATGGTGTTCTGGATGCGCCGCTCGGCGCGCACCCTCTCCGCCGAACTGAAGGAGAAGGTCCAGGCCTCGCTGGCGGTGGGCGCCGGCGCACTGATCCTCACCAGCTTTCTCGCGGTCGCCCGCGAGGGCCTGGAGACCTCGCTCTTCCTGTGGACCAACGTGCGCACCGCCGGGGAGTCCACCGGCCCGCTGCTCGGCGCGGCCGTCGGCCTGGTGCTCTCCGCCGGACTGTGCTGGGGCCTGTACCGGCGGGCGCTGAAGATGAACCTCACCCGGTTCTTCACCGTCACCGGGGCCGGGCTGATCGTCGTCGCGGCGGGCGTGCTCGGCTACGGCCTGCGCGACCTGCAGGAGTCCGGCCTGGTCGGCGGCGGCAGCACGTACGCCTTCGACCTGAGCGGGCACCTGGACGCCTCGTCCTGGTACGCCACCCTCGTCCAGGGCACGCTCAACCTGACCGTCACCATGACGGTGCTGCAGGTCGTCGGGTACGTCGCGTACCTGGGCGTGGTGATGACGATGTTCATCGAGGGCGTCCGCGGCGGTGCGGATGCTCCGGCGCCCGCGAAGGACGCTGCGAACGACGCCGGGAAGGACGCGAAGGACGATGCGACCGCGGCGCCTGCCGGGGCGCAGGCCGGGCCGGTGCGCCCCGGCCGTCCGCGCTGGGTGCTGCCGACCGCCCTGGTCGCCGTCCCGGTCGTGGTGGCCGGCGCCGTGATCGCACTCGGCGACGGCAAGCAGAACGGCTCCGCCACCGTCATCGTCTCCGAGCGGGACTGCGGCCGGGGCTTCGGCACCCCGCAGCCCGGCCAGCAGGTCTTCCAGATGCACAACACCGGCGACAAGGTCTCCGAGGTGTACCTGGTCGACCCGGGCACCGGCGCGGTCTACGGCGAGGTCGAGGGTCTGGCCCCCGGCACCACCCGGGCGCTCACCGCCACCATCGGCTCGGGCGACTACGCCTGGCGCTGCGTTCCCACCGGCGGGAACGCCGTCACCTCCGCCGTCGTGCACATCGCCGGCGGCAGCGAGGCCAAGGCCGTCAAGCCGGTCTCCGAGGACGACCTCAAGGGCCCGCTCGACAGCTACAAGGCGTACGTCGAGCAGGGCCTCGCGACCCTCATGACGCAGACCCAGAAGCTGCAGGCCGACGTGCACTCCGGCGACCTCGCCACCGCCAGGACCGACTGGCTCACCGCACACCTGCAGTACGCCTCGCTCGGCGCCGCCTACGGCACCTTCGCCGACCTCGACGGCAAGATCGACGGACGCCCGGACGGCCTCGCCGACAAGTACCGGGACCCGGGCTTCACCGGCTTCCTGCGCCTGGAGTACGGCCTCTGGCACGGCCAGTCCGCCGCCGACCTGACGCCCGTCGCGGACGAGCTGGCGCAGAACGTCGCCAAGCTGGTGCACGACTTCCCGGCCCAGGACTTCGACCCGGCCGACCTGCCGCTGCGCGCCCACGAGATCCTGGAGAACACCCTCCAGTTCGAGCTGACCGGTGACACCGACATGGGCAGCGGCACCAACCTGGCCACCGCCCAGGCCAACCTGGCGGGCACCCGGGAACTGCTGACCCTGCTGCAGCCGCTGCTCGACGACCGGGACCCGCAGCTGCCGGTCCGGGTGAACGCCGGGATGAAGCGGGTCGGCGACCTTGTCGCCGCCGCCCGCACGCCCGACGGCTGGACCCCGGTCGACCGGTTGCCCGCCGACACCCGCCGTCAGCTCAACGGTGCCACCGGCCAGCTGCTGGAGGACCTCGCCCCCATCCCCGCCCTGCTCGAGATCCGGAAGGCCGCCTGATGACCGACCACACCGCAGCCGCCGGCTCCTGCCCGTTCCCGCACGCCGCCCAGGCCGTCGCCCCGGCTTCCGAGGCTCCCGCAGCTCCGGCGGCTTCCGCGGAGAGCGGCTGTCCGGCCGGACCGGCCCGGCGCAGCTTCGTCCGGGCCGCGCTCGGCGCCGGTGCCGGCGCGGCCGTGCTCGCCGGCGGCGGCCTCACCCTTGCCGCCGGTCCGGCCTCCGCCGGGGACGCCCACCCGACGAAGGGCGGGGCGGTGCCGTTCCACGGCGCCCACCAGGCCGGGATCACCACCCCGGCCCCCGGCTACGCGGCCTTCGTCTCCTGCCAGGTGATCGCCCAGGACCGCACCGGACTCGAAGGCCTGCTGAAGACCCTGACCGAGCGGATCCGCTTCCTCACCGCCGGCGGCACCCCGCCCGACGCCGGCGTCGGCGCGCCGCCCGCGGACAGCGGCATCCTGGGCCCCACCGTCCCCAGCGACAACCTGACCGTCACTGTCGGCGTCGGCGCCTCGCTCTTCGACGACCGCTACGGGCTGGCGAAGGCCAAGCCGCTCAAGCTGACGCCGATGAAGACCTTCCCCAACGACAACCTGCAGGCCGCCGAACTGCACGGCGACCTCTCGCTGCAGATCTGCGCCGACCGCCAGGACACCGTGCTGCACGCGCTGCGCGACATCACCCGGCACACCCGCGGTGCGATGCAGATCCTCTGGCGGATCGACGGCTTCCAGAACCAGTCCCGCCCCGACGGCGCCCAGCGCAACCTGCTGGGCTTCAAGGACGGGATCGTCAACCCGGACACCGGGTCGTCCCGGGAGATGGACCGGCTGATCTGGGTGAACGGTGCGACGGGCGAGCCCGCCTGGGCCGTCGGCGGCAGCTACCAGGTGATCCGGATCATCCGGATGCTCATCGAGTTCTGGGACCGGGTCACCCTCACCGAGCAGGAGAAGATGTTCGGCCGCCGCCGCGACACCGGCGCGCCGCTCGACGGCCACCAGGAGACCGACGCGCCGGACTACGCCAAGGACCCGGACGGCAAGGCGATCCCGCTCGACGCGCACATCCGCCTCGCCAACCCGCGCACCTCCGACACCGACGACTCGCGCATCCTGCGCCGCGGCTTCAACTACGACCGGGGCGTGGACAAGGCGGGCAACCTGGACATGGGCCTGGTGTTCTGCTGCTACCAGCAGGACGTGGCGCGGCAGTTCGAGGCCACCCAGACCAGGCTGATCGGCGAGCCGCTGGTGGACTACATCTCGCCGACGGGTGGCGGGTACTTCTTCGTCCTGCCCGGTGTGAAGGACGAGTCCGACTGGCTCGGGCGGGGGCTGATGACGTCCGTCTGGGTTTGACGCCTGTCCGGGCTTGACGTCTGTCGGGGCCCGGTGCCGCTTCAGCGCACCGGGCCCGTCCGCGTTCGTCAGTCGCCGAGGGTGAAGCCGATCACCGCACCGCCGCCCTCCCGGTTGGCGGCGAACGCGGCGCCGCCGTGCGACCTGGCCACCTCGTGCACGATCGCCAGGCCCAGCCCGGAACCGGGCAGGCTGCGGGCGGCGGTGGCCCGGTAGAAGCGGTCGAAGACCCGGTCGAGGTCGGCCTCGTCGATGCCCGGGCCGCGGTCGCGCACCTCCACCCGTGGGCCGCGCACCACCACCTCGATCGGGCCCGCCCCGGCCGGGTCGAACTTGGCGGCGTTGTCGAGCAGGTTGCCCACCGCGCGGGCCAGCGCGTCGGGGCGGGCGGTGACCACGGTGTCGTCCGCGTCCACCAGGATCTCCCGGTCGCTGCGCCGCCCGGCCTGGGCGGCGGCCCCGCGGACCACATCGGCCAGGACCACCTCGGTCGGCAGCTCGTCCGCCCGGCGGTCGGCGGCCAGCGCCACCAGCTCCTCCACCAGCTGGGTCAACTCCCTTGCCTCCTCGGCCAGATCGGCCATCAACGCGGCGCGCTCGGAGGGCGGCAGCCGGTCCAAGGCGGGGAGCACCGCGAGATTGGTGCGCAGGCTGGTCAGCGGGGTGCGCAGCTCGTGCCCGGCGTCCTGGACGAGACGGCGCTGGTTCTCCTTGGCGGTGGCGAGCCGGACCAGCATCCGGTCGAAGGCGCGGCCGAGCCTGCCCACCTCGTCCGTACCGGCGGCGGGCACCGGGACGTCCAACCGGCCGCTGGCGGCGACCAGTTCGGCCGCGGCGGTGAGCCGGACCAGCCGGCCCGAGATCCCCCGGGCCAGCAGCCAGCCTGCCCCGCCCGCGAGCACCGCGACCATCGCCACCAGGAGGGCGGTGCGGATCCGCAGCACGGCCAGCAGGTGCTCGGTCGGACCGACCTGCTGGATGATCTGGACCGCGCCCCGGTGGCCGCCGAGCGAGACGACGCCCACCCGGAGGGTGTCGCCGTGCAGGACGCGCAGCCCGGTCGCGGTGCGGCCCGGCTCGTCGGACCGGGCGAGTCGGAGGTCCTCCGGGGTCGACGGCAGGTCGAGCCGGGCGGTGCCGGGGAGCACCCGGGCATCGGGGTCGAGCGCCTGCGAGGTCACCCGGATCGGGCGCAGCAGGTCGTCGCTCAGGCCGCTGGGGCCGGCGAAGTCGCCCGGGAAGAGGACCTCCCGTTCGACCTGCCGGTCGACGGAGGCGACGGCCGCGCCGAAGTCGGCGGTCTCGTCGTCGCGGATCAGCCGGGCGGCGGCGTGGTAGCCGAGGGCGCCGATCAGCACGGCGACCAGGGCGGCGATCGCGGCGAAGGCGAGCGAGAGAGTAACGTGCAGGCCCGGGCGCGGCAGGCGCGGGCGGCGCGCCTGGCCGGTCACGGCTCGCGCAGCGTGTAGCCGACGCCGCGGACGGTGTGGATCAACGGGAGCATGCCGGGGCGGTCGAGCTTGCGGCGCAGGTAGCCGATGAAGACGGCGAGGTTCTTCGAGCCGGGTCCGAAGTCGTAGCCCCAGATCCGCTCGTACAGGGTGGCCTGGTCGAGGACGGCGCCGGCGTGCCGGGCCAGCAGCTCCAGCAGATCGAACTCGGTGCGGGACAGCTCCAGCTCCTCGCCGCCCCGCCAGGCCCGCCGGGCGGGCGGCTCGATCCGCAGGTCGGCGACGGTCAGGACCTCGGCGACGGGCGGGCCCCCGGTCGTGGGCGCCGGCTCGTGGCGACGCAGCAGGGCGCGCAGCCGGGCGAACAGCTCGTGCACGTCGAAGGGCTTGACCAGGTAGTCGTCGGCACCGGCGTCGAGCCCGGCGATCCGGTCCGGGACCTCGACCCGGGCGGTGAGCATCAGCACCGGGGTGCGGTCGCCGGCGGCGCGCAGCCGGCGGCAGACCTCCAGGCCGTCCGGCTCGGGCATCATCACGTCGAGCAGCAGGACGTCCGGGCGCTGTTCGGCGAGGACGGCCAGGGTCTGGGTGCCGTTCGTGGCGATCCGCACCCGGTAGCCCTCCAGCATCAGCGCGCGGACAAGCGAGTCGCGGATGGCCCGGTCGTCCTCGGCGATCAGCACGGTGTGGGTCATGACGAGGATTCTCCCTGGCGTGCTCACGACGGTCCGGGGCGGGTCGGTGGAGCCGGTCGGACGGGTACGTCCGGTCGCCGCTTTCGCGTGCTGCTTCGCGGGCGTACGGTGGCCACACGGTGGCGTGCCGCCGGGCGGGCCGCCGGGTCAGTGTCGGCACGCCCTGCCGGAGGCCGCGATGGCAGACCGGATGGCCTTCTTCACCACCCCCCGTGCGGAGCGGGCGCGGCGGGACGCCCGGGACCGGCTGGGGGACCGGCGGGAGGTGTACCGGCCGGGGGCACTGCTGCCGGTGGTCGGCGGGCAGGCGGAGCGGTGCATGGACTGCGGACTGCCCTTCTGCCACAGCGCCTGCCCGTTGGGGAACCTGGTGCCGGACTGGAACCGGCTGGTGGCGGCAGCCGACTGGCGGGCCGCGGCGGCCCGGCTGCTGGCCACGAACAACTTCCCGGAGTTCACCGGGCGGCTCTGCCCGGCGCCCTGCGAGAGTGCCTGTGTCCTGGCGATCGGCGGAGCCGCGGTGACCATCAAGAACGTGGAGCTGGCGATCGCCGACCGGGCCTGGGAGGAGGGCTGGGACGGCCCCCTGCCGCCCGGGCGGGGCGGTGGGCGCGACGCCGGGCGGCGGGTCGCGGTGATCGGGTCGGGCCCGGCCGGGCTGGCCGCCGCCCAGCAGCTGACCCGGGCCGGACACGCCACCACGGTCTACGAGCGCGCCGACCGCGCGGGTGGACTGCTGCGGTACGGCATCCCGCCGTTCCGGTTGGAGAAGCACCGGCTGGAACGCCGGCTCGACCAGCTGCGGGCCGAGGGCACCGACTTCCGCACCGGAGTGTGGGTCGGCCGGGACGTGCCCGGCGAGGAACTGCGGTCCGGGTACGACGCGTTGGTCGTCGCGGTGGGCGCCACCGCCTGCCGGGAACTGCCGGTGCCCGGACGCGAACTGGCCGGGGTGCACCAGGCGATGGACTACCTGACCTGGGCGAACCGGACGGACGAGGGCGACTGCCCGGCCTCGCCGGTCTCCGCCGAGGGCCGCCACGTGGTGATCGTCGGCGGCGGGGACACGGCGGCCGACTGCCTGGGCACGGCGCTGCGCCAGCGCGCCGCCTCGGTCACCCAGTTGGACATCAACCCGCGCCCGCCGGAGCGCCGGGCGGCCGAGCAGCCCTGGCCGGTCCACCCCAAGGTGTACCGGGAGACCACCTCGCACGAGGAGTCCGGCGCCGTCGCAGCCGGGCCCAGGGTGTTCGCGGCGACCACCGTGGGCTTCGAACCGGGCCCGGACGGCCGGCTCGCCGCCGTCCGCTTCGCCGAGACCGAACCCGCCGACCGCAGCCCGCGGCCCGGCACCGAGCAGACCCTCCCGGCGCAGCTCGTGCTGCTTGCCCTGGGCTTCACCGGGCCGGAACCGGACCAGCGGCTGTTCGCCCAACTCGGCCTCGCCATCGGGCCGGAGGGCGCCCTGGCCAGGGACGACGGCTTCGGCACCGCGGCGGAGGGCGTCTTCGTGGCGGGCGATGCCGGGCGCGGACAGTCCCTCGTCGTCTGGGCGATCGCCGAGGGGCGGGCGGCCGCTGCCGCGGTCGACCGCTACCTGCGGGGGCGGACCGAACTCCCGTCGCCGATCCGGGCCTCGGAGCGGCCGCTCACGCCGTGAGGGCCGTCCTGATCGGGGTCGGGAGTCCGGCCGGAGCCGCCGGACCGGGTGTCAGAACAGTGGCAGACGGCGGAGGAAGACGTCCGGGACGTGGTTGGTGTCACCGGGGACGAGGGAGCCGTCGGACGAGGTGAACACCACCGCGGTGCCGAAGGCGTTGACGAACGGGGCGTCCGAGCCGGCGCCCTGGGAGCCGTCGTCCGCCAGGTCGACCCGCTCGGTGCGGCCGGTCCACAGGTCGCGGCGGAAGACGTCCGAGGCCTGGTCGGTGTCGCCGGGGACGAGGTTGTCCGCCTCCGAGGAGAAGAAGACCCAGCGGTCGTCCGCAGTCATCCGGCCGGCGTAGGAGCCCGCAGTGGTCTTCGTCCCGGGCAGGCCGACGCTGACCAGCATCTCGGTGCCCAGCGCGAGGTCGCGGGCGTAGACCTCGAAGTGGCGGTCCCACTCGCTGTCGCCGTGCAGGACCCAGGAAGAGTAGACGGCGTAGCGGCCGTCCGGGCTGATCGAGGGGTTGACCACGCCCCGGTAGCCGCCGCTGCCGTCCGGGCTGGCCAGGCGGGTCCGCGCGGCGCGCAGGTCGCGGACGTACAGCGGGTAGGTGCGCGGCTTGAGGATGTTCGCCTTGTCATCGGGCCGGACATCCTGGCGGACGTTCGGCCGGACATCCTGCCGGACGCCCGGTCGGACGTTCGGCTGCAGGGTGTCGGCGGTGAACTCCGCGTCGGAGCCGGCGGCGAGCCGGGCGACCGCGTCCGGGGAGAGGGCGTCGGGCTGGCCCGCGCCGATGATGTTGGTGGCCTTGGAGATGAAGACGACGGTGCCGCCGTCGGCGCTGATCTCGGGGGCGGAGGAGGAGGCGTCCGCCTCCCTGCCGTCCGCGCCGACGCTGACCAGGGCGGTTGCACCGGTGCGGAGGTCGGAGACGTAGATGTTGCCGCCGAACCAGGTGACCGTCCCGGGGGCGAGGTCGCTGCGGTTGGACTGGTAGGCGACGGTGAGGCCGTCCCAGCTGATCGAGGGCTGGGCGGACACCTTGTTCGGCTGCGGCGCTCCCGGGGTCCTGGCGGTGGAGACCAGCCTGGTCCGGCCGGTCCAGCGGTCGTGGACGTAGACGTCCTGGGCGCCGAGGACCGCGCCGGGCGCGAGGTCGGTGGCGGAGGAGCTGAACGCCACGTAGCGGCCGTTGCCGCTGATCGTGGCCTCGTAGGAGGCGCCGTCGGCCTGTGCGCCGTCCGGGCCGGTGTCGACCCGCTCGGTGCGGCCGGTCCACAGGTCGCGGACGAAGACGTCGGACTTTCCGTTGGTGTCACCGGGGACCAGGTTGGTGGCGTCCGAGGTGAAGACGGCGTACCGGCCGTCGGCGCTCAGACCACCGGCCTGTGAGGCGCCGTCGGGCTGGGCCTGGCCGAGGCCGACGGACACCCGTTCGGTCCGGGCGGTCGGCTGGCCGGGCAGGGACGGGGTGGCCTGCGCGGGTGCGGCACCGGCGACGGCGAGTGCGGCGGCCGCGAGGATGCAGGCCGCGCGCAGTGGGCGGCGGAAGCGGGTCATCTGGTTCCCTCCCCTGGGATCGGCCGTGCCGCGTCGGCGGTGGCGCCGAACTCCCCGGCGGCCGGCTCGGGGTGAGCCAACCGTCGGGAGGGGCGGACGGTCAACGGTTGCGCGCCGGGAGTGACGCATTCACGCCACGACGCCGCGGACACGGACGGGTCGAGCACGTACGGGCCGAGCACGTACGGGCCGTGCTGCGATCCGAGCAGGCGACGATCGGGAGATGTGCGTACGGTGATCGGGGCTTGGGACTTGGGGCGCGGGGCGCGGACTCGGGAGTTGGGGCATGGGGTGGGGGCTCGGGTCTTCGGTCCGGGGCTCCGGCTCTGGACGTGGGGTGGTCGGCGGTCGTGGTGCCGACGGTGCGGCGCGTCAAGGGGCAGGCCCGGTGAGCGGCTCCGCGGAGGGCACGGTGGAGGCGTCGGTCGCCGACCTGACGCGGTGCTCGCGCTGGTCGTAGCGCCAGAGTGCGGGGACCGCGGCGGACAGCACGGCGGCGCTGCCGAAGCAGAGCAGGCCGCCGGTGCGCAGCGCGGCCCGGATGCCCTGCCGGGCGGCGAGACCGCCGGCCCGCAGGTCGCCAAGGGCGGGCCCGGCGGCGCCGATCAGCATCTCCCACCCGGCGGCGCGACCCCGGAGCCCGTCCGGTACGGACTGGTTCCAGATCGCGCTACGGAAGGTGTCGCCGATCCAGTGCGCGCTGCCGGCGACGACCAGGCAGAGCAGCACGGTCCACGGGTCCGGGGCGAAGGCGGCCGCGGCCGTCGCCGCACCGACCAGGGCGGCGGAGAGCACGACCGGCCGGCCGTGCCGGTGCACCCGCCCCGTCCAGCCGCTCGTCGCCGCGGCGATCAGGCTGCCCACCGCGCCGGCCGAGTAGAACAGGCCGAGCGCCCAGGTCGCGTTCAGCTCCACGGCCAGGAACGGGAACAACGCGGTGGGCAGGGCGAAGACGGTGGCCGCGAGGTCGGCCAGGTAGGTGCCGATCAGATCGGGCCGCCGAGCGGCGTACCGGGCGCCCTCGACGAACGCGCCCAGCCGCGGCTTCTCGGCGTCCCGTTCCGACGGGACGGGCCGGACCCGGGCGAGCAGGGCGATCGAGAGCAGGAAGGTGCCGAGGTCGACGAGGAAGGCCGCCGGCACTCCGGCCGTCGCGATCAGCAGCCCGGCGGCGGCCGGGCCCACCACCCCGCCGACGCTCCAACGCAGCGAGAGCAGGGCGCCCGCCGCCACCAGTTGGTCGTGCGGCACCAGCCGCGGGACCATCGCCTCCACCGAGGGCTGCTGGATGCCCTGCAGGGCCGCCGCCAGCCCGGCGGCGACGTAGAGCGGCCAGACGGCGGGGGTGCCGAGCAGCGCGTCGGCCAGCAGCAGGGCGCTGAGCGCGGCCAGGGCGACCTCGGAGACCAGGGCCACCGTGCGGCGGTCCGCGCGGTCCGCGAGGACGCCGCCGTACAGGCCGAACACGACGGCGGGCACGAGTTCGACCGCGCCGACCGCGCCCACGGCCCACGGCGAGCCGGTGAGGTCGGCGATCTGCAGGGGGATCGCCGTCATCGTGAAGATCGAGCCGAACAGGGTGACCGTGCCGGCGGTCCAGGTCAGGCGGAAGTCCCGGGAGGACCGCCAGGGCGCGGTGTCCGGGAGCAGCCGGGACCGGAAACGGTCGGGGGCGGAGGTCATACGGGCGCTGGTCCCTTCGTGGTCGACGCGTGGCGCGCCGGTGTCGCGGCGGCGGCCGGTCCTTATCGCCGATAAATTCCAGCTCGGGAACTTATCGGCGATAAGGTGGGCGTGGCAAGCGATTAACCGGGAGGCCGAACGGATGGCGCTGCAACGCGACGAGGTGGTGCGCACCGCGCTGCGCCTGCTGAACGAGGAGGGCATCGAAGGGCTGACCACCCGACGGCTCGCCCGCGAACTCGGCGTCCAGTCGCCGGCGCTGTACTGGCACTTCAAGAGCAAGCGGGAGCTGCTCGACCTGATGGCCGAGGCGATGCTCGCCGAGGCCCTCCCGCCGGACCGCGAGCCCGGCCCGGACCGCTGGCCGGAGTGGATCGCCGCCGACGCCCGGGCCAAGCGCCACGCCCTGCTCGCCTACCGCGACGGTGCCCGGGTGCACGCCGGTACCCTGCCCGCCGAGGACGAACTCCCGGCCGTGGAGGCCCAGCTGAGCGCCCTCTGCACGGCCGGCCTGCGGCCGCGCACGGCCCTGCGGCTGCTGCTGACCGTCGACCGGTACGTCATGGGCTGGGTCACCGAGGAGCAGGCCTGGCAGCAGGACGCCGAGAGCCAGGAGCGGCCGCCGTTCCCGGACGACGCACTGCGCGGGCTGCCGCTGTTGCGCGAGGCGGCCGACGTGCTGCGGATGACCGACCACGACGCCGACTTCGAGTACGGGCTGCGCGTGCTGGTCGAGGGGTTCCGGGCGGAGATCGCCCGGGAGACGGGCGAGCGGGCTCCGGAGGGCGAGCGGGCTCCGGAGGGGGAGGCAGGGGCGGCGAGGGAAGCGAGGCCGGCTGGCGCGGAGGATGGGCTAGGTTGGCGCCATGACCGCCCTTGATCCCCGCAGCACGGCCCTGGTCCTGATCGACCTGATGGACCGGATCGTCGCCAACCCGCTCGCGCCGCACGCCGGTTCGGAGGTGGCCGCGACCTCGCTGGAGCTCGCCCGGGCCTTCCGGGCCGCCGGGGCCCCGGTCGTCGCCGTTCGGGTCGAGCGGCCGAACGTCGTCGAGCAGCCGCCCGGGAGCGACCTGCTCGCGGAGGTCGAGGCGGTGGCCGACGAGGTCGTGGTCAAGCGCACCATCGGCGCCTTCCAGGGCACCGGCCTGCACGAACTGCTCCGGGCGCGGGGCGTGGAGACCCTGGTGTTCGCCGGGATCGCCACCAACCTCGGGGTGGAGTCGAGCGCCCGCGCCGCCGCCGACCACGGGTACGAGCTGGTGTTCGTCGAGGACGCGATGACCGGGCTCACGGCGGAGGAGCACCGGGCGGCGGTGGAGCTGGACTTCCCGCGCCTCGGCGAGGTCGTGGTGGCGGAGGACGTGCGGCTGGGCTAGGCGGTCGGCTTCGGGCCCGGGCCTCCGGGCCTTCGGGGGTCCGTCGGGACGTCGGGTCGGTGGGTCAGCGGCGGCTTGACCTTGACACCGTGACAAGGCTTTCACTGTGGCCGAGGAGGTGGTCCCGATGACCATGACGACGAAGGACACCGCCACGGCGCGAGCCCTTCGGGGCCTGGAGGACGACGACCCGTCCGTCCGGCTGCGGGCGGCGCTGGCGATCGGTACGGCCCCGGACCCGGGGTCCGTCGGAACGCTCGTCGAGCGGTGCGCGGTCGAACCCGACTTCTCCGTGCGCGAGATGCTCACGTGGGCGCTCACCCGCCATTCGGCGTCCGCGACGGTCCCGGTGCTGGTCGACGAAGTCCGCTCGGAGCGCGCGCAGGCGCGGAGCCAGGCCCTGCACACGCTGTCCAAGATCGGGGACCGGCGGGCGTGGCCGGTGGTCACGCCGGAGCTGCTGGCCGACGCCGACGAGGACGTGGCCCGAAGCGCCTGGCGGGCCGCGGTCGTGCTCGTACCCGACGGTGCGGAGCACCGGCTGGCCGTAGGGTTGGCGACGCAGCTCGGGCGCGGCGGGCGCGAGACGCGACTGAGCCTCAGCCGGGCGCTGATCGCGCTCGGGGAGGCGGCGGTGCCGGCCGTGGACGCCGCGGCGACGGATCCCGACCCCGGTGTGCGCGCGCACGCGGTCGCCACGGAACGGCTGCGGCGCGACCCGGACGCCGGATTCGAGCTCGCGGTCGAGGAGGCCAAACGCGTCGCGGTCCTCGGCGGGCCGGGCCGGGAGGAGCGGTAGGCAGTGTTGATCGGTGACGTCGCCCAGCGGTCCGGGGTCAGCGCCCGCATGCTCAGGCACTACGAATCGCTCGGCCTGGTGCGGCCGTCGGGCCGCACCGGCTCGGGCTACCGGGAGTACTCCGAGGAGAACATCCGGCGGATCTTCCACATCGAGAGCCTGCGGTCGCTGGGGCTGTCGTTGAGTGACGTCGGGCGCGCGCTCGACGACCCCGGGTTCGCGCCCTCGGAACTCGTCGACGACCTCATCCGAAGGACGCTGGACCGCATGGCGGCCGAGACCGAACTGCTCACCCGGCTCCGGCGGATCGGCGCCGCCGGACCCGCCGGCTGGGAGGACGTCCTCCGGATCGTCTCGCTCCTCCAGGCGTTGCAGTCGACGAGCCCCGGGGCGCGGCAGCGCGCGGCCCTGTCCGCCGCGGACGACGTCGCCGTGCCGGTGGAGGCGTTGGCCGAGGCCGCGCTGAACGAGTCCGACCCGAACGTCTCCGGGGCGCTCCGCTGGGCCCTCGCGCAGGCGGGCGCCGACGCGCTGGCACCGCTCGCGGAGGGCCTCGGCTCACCCGTGGCCGAGGTGCGCGAACGCGCCGTCCGGTCCATCGCCGAGATCGCGGACGACGCGGCGACCGCACTGCTGCGGGACGCCCTCACCGGCCCCGACGCCGTGGTGCGGGGGTACGCGGCGCTGGCGCTCGGGGCCCGCGGCGTGACCGACGCCGTTCCCATGCTCATCGACATGGTCGACGGGGCGAGGAACGACGCCGACGCGGCCGACGCGCTCGGCGCGCTGGCGGCCGACCCTGCCGCGGCGGACCGGATCGCCACCGGGCTCGTCGACTGCCTCGCCCGCGCCGCCCCCGGCTCCTCGGCACGCCGACGGCTGACCCAGGCGCTCGCGGACGTCCCGGGGGCCACCGCGGCAGGTGCCCTCGCCGGTCTGACGCACGACGGGGACCCGGCCGTCGCGCTCACCGCGACCTACGTCCTGCGGCTGCGCGGGGCGCCGTGACGGACCTCCTTCAGGGGGCGTCCGCCGCGGTCCTCGGGCTCACCCGCATGCGGACGTCGTCGGCGCCGGGACGCTCACCGGCCGGGACCTGGCGGGCCCGCGGGTGCCGGCACCGCGCCCCGACGGACGTGCGGCCGCGCGGAGGCTGGTCGCGGGGCTGACGGCACCGCAGAACCGGCGACACCACGCGAAGGGGAAGCGCGACTGAGACCGGGGGGGGGAGACAGGGGAGGCGGCTGGCCGGTCCGGATCAGCCGGTCCGGGCGGCCCGCAGGGCCTCGCGCAGCCGGCCGTCGGCGGCCGTGAGGAGTCGGGAGGCGGTGGCGGCGTCCACATCGGCGAGCAGGAGCAGGACCGCGTCCTTGGCCCGTCCGTCGGTCGCGGTGAGGGCGCGGCGGACGGCCTCCTCGTCGGCGCCGGTGGCCTCGGCGACGATCCGCCGGGCGCGCTCGCGCAGCTTGGCGTTGGTGGCCCGGACGTCGACCATCAGGTTTCCGTACGTCCGGCCGAGGCGGACCATCACCGCCGTCGACAGCATGTTGAGCACCAGCTTCTGCGCCGTGCCCGCCTTGAGCCGGGTCGAGCCGGCCAGCACCTCGGGGCCCACCTCCACCTCGACGGCCAGATCGGCGGCGGCCGCCAGTGCCGAATCGGGGTTGCAGGCCAGAGCGACGGTCAGCGCGCCGGTGGCCCGGGCGGCCCGCACCGCCGCCACCGCGTACGGGGTGCGGCCGGAGGCCGAGACCCCCACCAGGATGTCGGCGGGTGTGAGGGCCAGTGCGGCCACGTCGGCCCCGGCGAGTTCGGGGCGGTCCTCGGCGCCCTCGACGGCCTCCGTCACGGCCGTCCGGCCGCCCGCGATCAGGGCCACGACGAGTGCCGGATCGGTGCCGAAGGTCGGTGGGCACTCGGCCGCGTCCAGCACCCCGAGGCGGCCGGCCGTGCCCGCCCCGGCGTAGACCAGCCGCCCGCCGCGCGCCAGCCGGCCTGCCACCGCGTCGACCACGGCGGCGATCTGCTCCACCTGGGCGGCGACGGCCGCCGGGACGGTGCGGTCCTCGGCGTTCATCAGGCGAAGTAGGTCGACGGTGGGCAACTCGTCGATGGCGGCCCAGTCGGGGCGGATCGCCTCGGTGGTCGACGCGGTGGGTGGCGCGGAGGGCGGGCCGGGGTGGACGGGGTGGCCGGTCTCGGGCTCCGGGGCTGTCGGCGGGGCGGTCGGCCGGTGTGTGCGGTCGTGGGCCGCGGTGTCCTGGTCCATGCGGCGAAGCGTCCCCCGGTGCGCCGGGCCCGAATCGGGGCAAGCGTGGAGGCAGGAGGTGATGGCCGTGGACACGACCGTTTCCGAGCTGTTGGACCGGTTCGGCCGCACCTATGCGGAGGAGGCCGGGATCACGCTGCGCGACGAGCCCTCACCGCTCTACCGGCTGCTCGTGCTGACGGTCCTCTGCTCGGCCCGAATCAGCGCCGGCACCGCCACCGCGGCGGCCCGTGAGCTGTCGGCCGCCGGTCTGCGGACACCGCGCGCGATGGCCGGCGCCCGGCGCGGCACGCTCGTCGCGGCACTCGGCCTGGCCCACTACGTGCGCTACGACGAGAGCACCGCCACCGCACTGGTCCGGGGCGCCGAACTGCTGCTCGACCGCTGGCGCGGCGATCTGCGGCGGCTGCGGGAGGAGGCCGACGGCGAGCCCGAGCGGATCGGCGGGCTGCTGCGGGAGTTCCCCCGGATCGGGCCGGTCGGGGCCGGGATCTTCCGGCGCGAAGCGCAGGCGGTCTGGCCGTCGCTGCGGCCGTACTTCGACGAGCGGGTGCTGGCGCGGGCCCGGGCGCTCGGGCTGCCGGGGAGTCCGGCGGGCCTGGCGGGGCTGGTCGGGGCGGAGGATCTGGCCCGGCTGGCGGCGGCGCTGACGCGGGCGGGACCGGCGGACGTCGGGGCCGCCTGAGCCGGAATGTCAGGGCGTCGGGCCGTCGCTCGGCGTCGGGCTGTCGGTCGGTGAGGGGCCGGCCGCCGATGAGGGACCGTCGGCAGGCGTCGGGCCGTCCGACGGGGTCAGGCCATCCAGAAGAACACCGCCGTCATCCGGCGGTCCGCCAGTTCGTCGCCGTAGTAGGTGGTGGCGCTGTGGATCAGATTGGCGTGGTAGAGCAGCAGTTGGTTGTAGCGGTTGGGGACGCGGACGTCCTCGACGAAGTGGTCGGCGGGCACGCGGCGGGTGCCGAGCGCCTCGACCAGGTTGGTGTGCGGGGCGTCGACCAGATTGCCGCCGAGGCGGCCGCCGGGGAACTGCTGGCGGTAGAAGCTGGTGCCGGCGTCCTTGGGCGCGCCGGGGCTGAGGTAGAGCACGGCGGCGTAGCGGCAGAGCGCGCGGGAGTCGGTGTGCGGGCGGGACTCGGACTCTCCGGCGCCGACGACCTGGACGCAGTTGTGATTGAGCGTGCCGCCGCCCGGGGTGCTCTGCACCCAGAGCCGGGAGGCGCCGGTGGCCTTGCGGACCAAGGCCTCGACCCGGGTCAGCTCGTCGGGCTCCAGGCCCGGCATGGTGCGCAGGCCGGGCCAGGTCTCGGGGCGGTGCGGGTAGCCCTCGGTCCACTCGCCGCGGGCCAGGCAGCGCTCGCGGACGGCGTCCGGGTCGGACAGGACGTCGTTCAGGACCCAGTAGTCCCGGCCCCGGGTGGGCTTGCGGTACGGCAGGACCGGCAGCGTGGTGGGCCTGATGGGCTGTGAGGGCATGGGCCGACGATAGAGGCGGTGATCGTCAACCTTCTGCCGTGAGCAGGTCAACTTTTCGTCAAGGGTGCTCCGGGTCGGGTGAGCCGCTCGGCCCCCCGTCCGGTGCTGGGCGCCGGGCTCACCGTCGGTTCGTCGCCGGACCCAGGGGCAGGCTCACCGCCGGGCTCACCGCCGGGCTCACCGCCGGGCTCACCGCCGGGGTCACCGCCGGGCCTCGCGCACGGCGAAGCCACCCAGTGCGCCCTCCAGTCGGCCGTAGGCGTGGACGGCGGACGGGCGGACCGCGGCGGCGATCGCGGCCTGCTCCTCGCCGGCCAGGGTGCGGCGCAGGACCTCGCCGAACACCGCCCGGTCGACGGCGGCGAGCAGTGCGGCGGCGACCCGGCTCTCGAAGCCGACGGGTCTCTCGTGCACGGCCTCGGCGAGCGCCTCGGCGAGCGCGGTCTCGCTCTGCTCGTGCACCTCGCGCAGTCGGGCGACCAGGGCCGGGCTGTCGAAGACCGTACGGGCGAAGGCGGGGTCGGAGAAGCCGAGCCGGGGGTCGTGCCGGTCGAGCCTGGCCAGGCAGTCGCGGCGCAGCGCGGCGAGGGCGGACTCGCCCGGCGCGCGCTCGGCGACGACCCGGGCGAGCCGGTCGACGAGCTCCTCGTGCAGGTCGAAGAAGAGGTCCTCCTTGCGCGGGAAGTGGTTGGTGACGGTCATCTTGGCGACGCCCGCGGCGGCCGCGACCTCGGCGATCGTCGTCCGGTCGAAGCCCTGCTCGATGAAGAGCCTGGTGGCGGCGTGCGAGATCGCCTCGTGGGTGCGGCGCTTGTTGAGCTCGCGGAGGTTCGGCGGTGTCCCGGTCTCGGTCATGGCGGGAGCCTAGCGCAGCTCGCTGGGTCGAGCACAGTAATTAGGCTTGACCCAGAGACTGGGTCCGTCCTAAGTTCTTCTCGGGCGGCCGAGGAGGTCGCCGGGGTGGCCGCCGGATGGCACGGGGGCGACTCGACCGAGGCACGTCTCAGGGGAGGGGCGCATGACCACATCAGTCACGGCGGAGGGTCGGCGAGGGGGAGTTCGGGGGGAGGGCGAGCAGTCGGAGCCGATTCCGCCGGGCCTGTGGAAGATGGGCGCGGTGCTCGCGCTGGGTCCGGTCCTGGCGCTGCTGGACACGACGATCGTCAACGTCGGCATCGACTCCGTCGGCCGCGACCTGCACAGCTCGATCGCGGCGGTGCAGTGGGTGGCCACGGGGTACCTGCTGGCGATCTCGCTGACCATGCCGCTCTCCGGCTGGGCCGCGGGCCGCTTCGGGGCCCGGCGGGCGTGGCTCGCCTCGGTCGTCCTGTTCGTCCTCGGATCGGCGCTGTGCGGCCTGGCCTGGTCGACGGGCAGTCTGATCGCCTTCCGGGTGCTGCAGGGAATCGGCGGCGGGATGATTCAACCGCTCGGCCAGACCATCATCATACAAGCGGCCGGTCCGTCCCGGATCGGGCGGGTGATGGGCACCCTGATGCTCCCGATCAGCCTGGCCCCGGTCCTGGGGCCCATCCTCGGCGGGCTGGTGCTGGAGCACCTCGATTGGCGCTGGATGTTCCTGCTGAACGTGCCGGTCGGCCTGCTGACCCTGTTGCTGGCGGCCCGTTGGCTGCCCTCCGACGAGGCGTCCGATGCACCGAAGCCCCGGCTGGACGTGACGGGCCTGGCGCTGCTCTCGCCCGGTCTGACCGGCCTGGTCTACGGGCTCTCGACGGTCGGTGACGGCGGAACGGCCGGCTGGGTCGCCCTGGTGGCGGGCGCGGTGCTGGTGGCGGCCTACGGCTGGTACGCGCTGCGGGTGGGGCGCGGTGGGGTCCGGGCGCCGCTGATCGACCTGCGGCTGTTCGCCCGGCGCGGTTTCAGCGTGGCGACGGCGAACAGCTTCCTGCAGGGGGCCGCGCTCTACAGCTCGATGTTCCTGGTCCCGCTCTACTACCAGCAGGTGAAGCACGCCGGGGCGGTGGAGGCCGGCCTGCTGCTGGCACCGCAGGCCCTCGGTACGGCGGTCACCGCGATGCTGGCCGCCCGCATCACGGACCGCGTCGCGCCGCGCCCGCTCATCATGATCGGCATCGCCTGCTCCCTGGCCGGCACGCTCGCGTTCACCCGGTTGGGCAGCGGTTCCGAACCGGCCGCCTGGCTGATCGCCGGCTCGCTGGCGCTGCGCGGCGCGGGCATGGGGATCATCGCGATACCCGGCCTGGCGGCGGTGTACGGGAGCGTCGAGAAGGCGCAGGTGCCGGCGGCGGCCGGTGCGGTCAACGTCCTGAACCGGGTCGGCGGGGCGCTCGGCACGGCGGTGCTGACCCTGGCTCTCCAGCAGGCGCAGAGCGGTCACCAGGACCGGCCGGGCGCGGCCTTCGGGGAGACCTTCTGGTGGGTGCTGGCCCTCTCGGCGCTGGCGATCGCGCCGGCCTGGCTCTATCCGAACACCCGCAAGGAGGCCGCCTGAACGGCCGTCAGCCCGGCCGTCAACCTGGCCACCGAACGGCTCTCGACCGCGGCGGCTCCCGGCCCCGGAGGCTCCCGACCGGCGGTGCTCGACCCCGGCGGTGCTCGACCCCGGCGGTGCTCGACCCCGGCCGTCCTCGACCCCGGCGGTGCTCGACCCCGGCCGTCCTCGACCTCGGCGCTTCTCGACCGGCTGTTCCGCAGCCGGTCCCGCGAACGGCAGAACTCTCGACCGACCTTTGACCGACTTTCGACCGGTTCCACGGAGACACCCATGTTCACCAAGCATCCCGGCGGCCTGCGCCTGCTCAGCGTGCACGCGCACCCCGACGACGAGTCCAGCAAGGGCGCGGCCACGCTCGCCCGGTACGCCACCGAGGGAGTGGAGGTCCTGGTCGCCACCTGTACCGGCGGCGAGCGAGGTTCGGTGCTCAACCCGGCGTTGGACCGTCCCGAGGTCCGGGCCGACATCGCCCGGATCCGGCGCGAGGAGATGACGGCCGCCCGGGAGATCCTCGGGGTGCGTCAGCGATTCCTCGGCTTCGTCGACTCCGGCATGCCCGCGCCGGACGAGCCGCTGCCGGAAGGCTGCTTCGCCGCACAGCCGGTGGAGGTCGCGGCGGCGCCGCTGGTCGCGCTGATCCGCGAGTTCCGTCCGCACGTGGTCATCACCTACGACGAGACCGGCGGGTACCCGCACCCCGACCACGTGATGACCCACCGGGTCGCCGTGGCCGCCTTCGAAGCCGCCGCCGACCCGGCGCGCCACCCGGGGACGGGCGAGCCCTGGCAGGCGTCCAAGCTCTACTACCACCTGGCGCTCTCCCGGGCCTGGTTCCAGACTCTGCACGACGCCATGACGGAGCGCAGTGTTCCGTCGGCCATGGGCGAACTGCTGGCCGAGTGGCCCGATGTGCCGCCCGCCCTGCCGACCACCACCCGGGTCGCGTGCGCCGAGCACTTCGCCGTGCGGGACGCGGCGATGCTGGCGCACGCCACCCAGGTCGCACCCGGAACCGCGTTCATGGCCCACCCCCGGGACATCGAGCGGGAGGTCTGGCCGACCGAGGACTACCACCTGGCCCGGAGCCTGGTGCCCGTGGCTGCCGGTGCGGTCGGTGGGGCTACCGGTGGTGCGACCGGTGGGACGGCCCCGGCCGGCGAGGTCGAGAGTGACCTGTTCGCCGGGCTCCGCGAGGATCAGGGGGGCTCGGACGTGTCCTCCTGACCATCTGTCGTGCCGCCCTGCGAACCGCTGCTCGCCCGAACGGCGTCAGCGTGGCGGATGGCGGTGGTGATCACCACGCAGGACGAGGGCGGGCGCGTCGGGGTCGTAGGCTCCGCAGGCGGTGGCGGACCAGGCCGACCACTGCTGCGGCACGGTGTAGTAGGGCACCAGGCGCGGTCCGCTGTCCCAGTCGGTGGCCCCGGCGGGAAGCAGTGCCGGAAGCACGTCCGGGGTCTGGCCCGCCAGGATGGCGTTGCGGCAGGACCGGCAGGCCGGACGCCGGTCCGCGGCGGCCTCCCGGGCGCCGTGGGTGGGGCGCTGGCGCTGCTTCTTCCCGGGCCGAGGGGCGGTGGCGGCGGGGAGGGCCGGGCCGTGCAAAGGGTTGTAGAAGCAGCGGACGGTCGGCTGCTCGGGGCGGTGCCCCGCCAGCAGGGCGTGGGCGGCGGCGAGCCGCTCGACGGCCTGTTCTGCCAGTACGACCGCGGCCGCGAGGCCGGGGAGGTCGGTGTGGGGGTCCTCGGCCTGCTCCAGCAGCCGCCCGGCGGCCTCGAACGTCTCCAGGGCCCACAGGTACCCGGCGCGTGCGGCTGACTGCGTGGAGCCGGTGGTCTCCTCGGCGGAAAGCCGTAGTTCGGCGGCCCGGAAGAGTTCGCCCGCGGCGGTCACCCGCTGCGCGGCGAGCCGTGCGAGCCGGTCGCGTAGCACCTCCCACTCGCCCAGCACCAGCTCCCGCCGCTCCCGCTCGGCGCGCTGCCGCGCGGCCCGCGTACGCCGCGGGCCACGCCGATCGGTCTGCTCCTGCGGAACCGTCAGCAGTCTGACGAACCACCAGCGGCGAAACACCATGCCTCCGACACACCACCACGGGCCGACACCCTGACCAGGACCAAACAGGATCAGGACCAACGGGATCATTCTGCGCCCGCCGCTCAGAACGGGTGACACCGGCCCGGTTCCGATCCGCAGGGCTCGCCCTGGCGACCGTCCTCAGGGCTGCACAAGGGCCGCACAAGAGCCGAGCGAGGCGGTGGATCGTGGGAGCGAGTGTTCGGCCCGGGGGCTGCAGCGCCGAATCGTGGTGCGGCCCGCCACGATTCGGCCCGTCGAGAAGGTTGCGGGGAGCCGGGGCGGGGAGCAGCCGGCCGTGGTTGCCCTGCCGTACCACGGAAGGCACTTGAGACGGATCACCGAACCGGGCAGGTTGATCCCATGACGACTTCAGAGATCGACTCCGACAAGCAGCAGCAGCAGAAGCAGCAGCAGAAGCCGCAGCACCCGTCCGACCGGGAACTGCGCACCCGGACCCACACCTGGACGGCCGGTCCGCCGATCGCCGAGTACTCCCACCTGAGCGGGGAGGAGATCCTGCTGGAGTGGATCGCCGGGCGGATCCCGGAGCCCTCGATCTGCAGCACCATGGGCTTCCACCTCACCGAGGTGAAGCCGGGCACGGCGGTGTTCGAGGGCCACTTCGGCGACCACCTCCACAACCCGATGAACACCGTGCACGGCGGCTACCTGGCCACCCTGCTGGACTCGGCGCTCGGCTGCGCCGTGCTGAGCAGGCTGCCGGCCGGCCTCGGTTACACGACCACCCAGCTGAACGTGCACATGCTGCGCCCGCTGTTCGCGGACTCGGCGCCGGTGCGCTGCGAGGCCGAGGTGCTGCACCTGGGCCGGACGATGGCGACCGCCGAGGCCAGAGTGATCGGTGTGGAGAACGGAAAGCTCTACGCGCACTCCACCACCACCTGCGCGATCCTGGCGCCCCGGCCCGCGGCCTGACGGGTCGACGTCCCGAGCGGCCGGAACGACCTGGTCCCGGCCGCCGAGGCTGCCGGGACCAGGCCCGAGGAAGGTCCCGGACGCCGGGGGCGCTCAGAGCGCCGCGAGCACCCCGCAGAGCGCGAGGAGGCCGCAGATCCCGAAGTTGACGAGCTTGTGGGAGAGGAACACCGCCGCGAACTCGCGGATGGTCGCGCTCGGCCAGTAGTACCGCGCGGTGGGCGAGCCGAGGACGTGCCCGTTCACTCCGGTCTTGCGGGCGAGCAGCGCCGCCCGGAAGGCGTGGAAGTCGTTGGTGACCACGACGCAGCGGTAGTCGGGCTTGGCCCGCTCCATGATGGCCTTGCTGAAGAGCAGGTTCTCCTCGGTGGTGCGCGAGCGGTCCTCCCGCTCCAGCTGCCCGGCCGGGAAGCCGCGTTCGGCCAGGTAGTCGGCCATCGCGTGGGACTCCGGCAGCTTCTCGTCCGGCCCCTGACCGCCCGAGGTGATCAGCACCGGCGGGTTGCCGCGTGCGGCCTGCTTCTCGTACGCCTGGCGGCCCCGCTCCAGTCGGCTGGCCAGCAGCGGCGGGACGCGTTCGCCGCCGATCAGCCCGGAGCCGAGCACGACCACGAAGTCGACGTTCCGGCGCGGTCGGTGGCGGCTGTAGAGGAAGGCGTAGCCGACGAAGCAGACGAACAGGAACGAGACGTAGAGGACGACCAGGACGGCGGTGCCCGCCAGCACGGCCAGCGACTTGGAGCCGGTGACGAGGGCGGCGAGCAGCAGCCCGATCACGCCGAGCATGCCCGATCCGGCGAGCAGGGACAGCAGGTTGGCGGGCCGGGTGCCCTCCTTGCGGATCATGGTGATGCCGTTGGAGATCAGGAACCAGATCAGCGCCACCGTGCCGAGGGCCGGCAGCAGGATGATCGCCACCGCGACGACCTCCACCACGAGTGTGGGGGCCTTGCGGAGTCCGGCGAGCAGGGCCAGCAGGAGGAGCGAGACGGCGATGCCGAGGAGGACGGCGTTGCTGAACTGACGGCGGTCGCGCAGTACCCCGATTCCGAACAACAGGAAGAACAGTGCGGCCGGGGCGTAGGCGATCATGCGTCGTATCGTAGGGGTTCATCGGAATGGGCCGTGGGTGACGGATGGCCGGGACCTCCAGGCCGGTACCGGCGCCCCCGACGTCCACGCCGCCCCGGACTCGCACTTCGCCCCTCACGCTTCGCCCCGGCCGGTCCCGGATGCTCAGGCGAACCGCTCGATCGCGGACAGGACCGCCTCCGTCATCCGCGGGCTCCCGGTGTGCCCGGATTCGTCGATGACCGTCAGTCGGGCGTCCGGCCAGGCCTTGGCCAGCTTCCAGGGGATGCCGAGGGGGGCGCCGAGATCCAGCCGCCCGTGGATGAGCTCGGCCGGGATCCCGGCCAACCGCCCGGCGTCGCGCAGCAGTTGACCGTCGGTCAGGAAGGCCCGGTGGGAGAAGTAGTGTGCGGTGATCCGGGTGAAGGCCATGAGGGCGTCGGAGGGGCGGTCGCTGTAGGCGTTCGGCTTGCCCAGGGCCTCGTGCGCGATGACCGCGTCCTCCCAGGTGGCCCAGGCGTTGGCGGCGGCCCGTCGGACCGTCTCGTCGGAGTCGTTGAGCAGCCGGCTGTAGGCGGCGAGGAGGTCGCCGTCCCGGTCGGCGGCCGGCAGGAAGTCCCGGAAGTCCTCCCATGGTCCGGGGATCAGTCGGCCGACGCCCCGGTAGAGCCAGTCGAGTTCGTCGACGTCGGTCATGGTGACCCCGCAGATCACGATCCCGGAGACCCGTTCCGGGTGCGCCTGGGCGTACGCGAGGATCAGTGTGGAGCCCCACGAGCCGCCGTACAGCAGCCACTTGTCGATGCCGAGGTGTTCGCGCAGCCGCTCCATGTCGGCGATCAGGTGCGCGGTGGTGTTGTGCTCCATCCGGGTCGACGGGTCGGCGGCGTGCGGCAGGCTCTGCCCGCAGCCGCGCTGGTCGAACTGGACGACGCGGTAGCGCTCCGGGTCGAAGTACCGCCGGGAGCCCGGGCTGTGGCCGGATCCGGGCCCGCCGTGCACCACCGCGGCCGGGGTGCCCGCCGGGTTCCCGGAGGCGTTCCAGTACATCCGTTGCCCGTCACCGACGTCCAACAGGCCCTGGGCGTACGGCTCGTAGAGGGGGTAGGTGGTGGGCATCGGTGACTCCTCCGTGGTCGTACGGACGGGGGTGCCCGGTGAGCCTACCCCGGGGCCGGGCGCCGCCGTACGGCCGTCGAGCCGCCGGATCAGCGCCGCTCCGGCGGGAGCAGCGTGGCGAGACCGTCGAGGATGCGCTCCACGCAGAACTCGAAGCGGACGTCGAGATCGGGTTCGGTGAGGTCGGCGGCGAGCTCGACCAGGTTGGGGAAGGTCTCGACGGGCAGGGCGCGGAAGCGGTCGCGGACCTCGCCGACGACCTCCAGCCGACTGGCGCCGTCGGCCTCGGCGGCCGACAGGGGTGACTCAGCCTCGTCTACGCCGCCCTCCTGCTGACCGGTGGCACGCTCGGCGACCGCTACGGCCGTACCCGGGTGTTCCGGCTCGGTCTCGCCCTGTTCACGGCGGGCTCCGCCGTCGCCGCCCTCGCGGGGACGATCGGGGTGCTGGTCGGCGCCCGGATGCTGCAGGGCGTCGGGGCGGCCCTGCTCACCCCCGGCAGTCTCGCCCTGCTGCGGCACGTCTTCACCGACGAGCGCGAGCGGGCCGGCGCCGTCGCCACGTGGTCCGGGGTCTCCGCGCTCGGCCTCTCGGTGGGCCCCGTGATCGGCGGCCCGATGGTCGAGCACCTCGGCTGGGCCAGCGTGTTCTGGATCAACGTGCCGATCGGGGCCGTCGGGCTGCTGCTCGCCGCCCGTGTCCTGCCGGACATCCCGCCGCGCCCGCGCCGGATCGACCTCGGTGGCCTCGCGCTGTCCGCCACCGGGCTGACCCTGCTGGTCCACGCCCTGGTCGAGGGCCCGTCCCGGGGCTGGACGGACGCCCGGGTGCTCGTCGGCGGCGCGGCGGCCGCCGTTCTGCTGCTCGCCTTCCTGGTGCTCGAACTGCGCCTCGGAGCCGATGCTGGAGCTGCGGCTGTTCCGGGACGGCGCACTGGCCGGCGCGCTGCTCAGCGGGTTCATGGTCAGTTTCGGGATGTTCGGCGCCCTGTTCTTCCTGCCGCTGATGATGCAGGGCACCCTCGGGTGGT
Organism: Kitasatospora sp. NPDC048545; assembly: GCF_040651155.1. NCBI lineage: Bacteria > Bacillati > Actinomycetota > Actinomycetes > Kitasatosporales > Streptomycetaceae > Kitasatospora > Kitasatospora sp. NPDC048545. Next base: position 139,859 of record NZ_JBEZIQ010000012.1, on the reverse strand, counting down.
CACCGGCCGCCGCGGGCTACGCCGGACTGCCGATGACCGCGATGCTGGTGGTCGCCGCGCCGCTGTCCGGCCGGCTGACCGCCCGTCACGGCCCGCGGCCGCCGCTGGTGCTCGGCCTGGCGCTGTGCGCGGCGGGTCTCGGCGGGCTGGCGCTGTACGGCGACCACGCCCGCTACCCGGAATACCTGTGGACGCTGTTCGCGATGGGCCTCGGGATGGGGCTGACCTTCACCCCGGTGTCGATCGCCGTGATGATGCGGGTCCCCCCGGAACGGACCGGGATGGCCTCGGCCGCCGTCAACACGCTGCGCGAACTCGGCGGCGTACTCGGGATCGCCGTGCTGGGCGCCGTGCTGACCGACCGGCTGACCGGTTCCCCGACGGCCGCCCTGGACCGGCTCGGCGTCCCACCGGACGTGGTCGGCCCGGTCGCGGACGCGCCCACCGGCGCGCTGCACGGGGGCGGACCGGGAACGGCGGCCCTGCCCGGCCCCGTCCGGGACGCCGTGGACGGGGCGTTCATCGACGGCATCCACCTCGCCGTGCTGTGCGGGGCGGCCGCGCTCGCCGTCACCGCCGTGCTGGTCGCCGTCCTGCTCGGCCGGGCCCGACCGGTCGTCCCGGCCGGTGCCGCCGCCGGGCGGCAGCCGCACCCGGCGGAGCCGGCCGGATCCCGACGGGCCTGACCGGCCGGGGTTGACGGGCCGGGCCTGACCGGCCGGGGTTGACCGGGCCGGCCCGGCCGCCGTGGTGGCGGCCGGTCAGCGGATGCCCTCGACCGCCGCCTGCGCCGCGCGGGCCAGTTCGCGCCGCGCGCCGGACCGGGTGGCCCGCGGGGCGGGCGGCGGGATCGGCGGCAGGAACGTCACGTCGGCGACCAGCCCGCGCGCCGCGACCACCCGGGCGAGCGAGGTGAGCAGGCCGTCGTCCCCGACGAAGGCCGGGACACTGGTCGGCCGCCCGTCCGCCAGCCGGTAGCGGATCGTCACCGGCTGGACGAAGGCCCCGGCCTCCACCGCGGCCTGGAACAGCGCGGGGCGGAACCGCCCGCTCTCCCGCCCGCACCAGGTCGAGCCCTCCGGGAAGACGATCACCGGGTGTCCGGAGCGCAGCTCCTCGGCGACCTCCGCGACGGTGTCGGGCAGTGTCCGCAGCCGGTCGCGGTCCAGGAAGACGGTGCCGCCCCAGGCGACCAGCGGGCCGAGCACCGGCCACCGCCGGACCTCGGTCTTGGCCAGTGAGCGGCCCGGCCGGCCGGCGGCGAGCAGCGGGATGTCCAGCCAGGACACGTGGTTGGCCACCACGAGCACACCGCCGCCGCCCGCGCCGGAGGGCCGGGCGCCGGGCCCGGCGAGGTGGACGGTCACGCCGAGGGTGCGCAGCAGGACGCGCGCCCAGAGCCGGATCAGCCGCTCCCTCCCCCCGTACGGAAGCAGGCGGACCGGCGGGCTGAGCACGACGCCGGCCACCGCCGCCGCCAGGCAGGCCGTCAGCCGCAGCGCCCGCCGGGGGTGGGAGACCTCCGGGGCGGGGTCGGCGAGGCAGGTCTCGGGCCGGCAGGTCGCCGTGGGCAGCCAGACGCTCACGACGCGGAGCCCAGGCCGGGCAGCCCGGAGAGGAAGTGCCGCAGGTAGCGCGGGTCGGTGCGCTCCAGCGAGAGCAGCACGTACAGGTCGGCGCAGTCGAAGTCCGGGTCGTACGCGGGCTCGCCGCAGACCCAGGCGCCGAGCCGCAGGTAGCCGCGGAGCAGCGCCGGCAGCGGGCCCCGCTCGGCGCGCGGCACACCGGTGGCGTCCCAGCGGTGGCGCGGGGCGACCCGGTACTCGGCGGGGGCCAGGTGCTTGGCGCTGACGGTGTCCCAGACCCGGGCGGCGGTGGCGCCGCCGTCCTCCAGGCCGATCGAGCAGCAGCCGCCGACCCAGGTGTTGCCGGTGTCGGCGAGGTAGCGGGCGATGCCGCCCCACATCAGGTTGATGACGGCGCCGTTGCCCCGGTGGTCCGGGTGGATGCAGGAGCGCCCCAGCTCGACCAGGCCGGGGCGGACCGGCGTCAGGGCGGAGAGGTCGAACTCGCCCTCGGAGTAGAGCCGTCCGGCGCTGCGGGCGGCCTCGGGGCGCAGCAGCCGGTAGGTGCCGACGACGGCGCCGTGCTCGCCCTCGCGGACCAGGAGGTGGTCGCAGTGCTCGTCGAACGGGTCGACGTCCAGGCCCGCGACCGGGCTGTGCAGGACGGCGCCGAGCTCGGCGGCGAACACCTGGTGGCGCAGCCGCTGGGCGGCCCGCACGTCGTCCTCGTCGCGGGCGAGGGAGACGGTGTAGGCGGCCGGGGCGGGCGTGCGGACGACGGCCGGGGCGGGCCGGTGGCGGGGGACGGGGACCGCCGGGGCGTCGTGGGTGGGGGCGACTGCGGACGGAGCGTACGTGGGGACGGTGGTCATGGCGGACCCTCCAGGGCAGCACGATCGGCGGTGCCGAGGATCGCCAGGGCACCGTCCCGGTCCGCAGGTGGTTTGGGCATGGACGCGAACCGGTCTCGGTATGTCTCTCCGAGCCGGTTGGCATCCACGTTGCGGCGCGGCGGAGCGCAGATGTGCACCTGTTGAATGGGACCACCCGTGGCCTGCCGGTCACCTGCCGGGCGTCGGGCGCTCGTTCGCAGGGGGTGGACAACGGGGGCGTGCGGCTGCACCGTACGCCCCCGCCGTCGGACTCACCACCGGTCACCCCGGTCGTCGGACTCACCACCGGTCACCTCGGTCACCGGACTCACCGGACTCACCGGGTCAGGTTCACCCCGGTCACCCGAGTCACCCCGGTCACCCCGGTTCACCGGTGCAGCCCCGGTCACATGGAGTGCCAGCCCTCCGGGCCGACGCCGCCCGGGACGGCGTCGGCCGGACCGTACGGTTCCCGGGTGTAGACGAAGGAGCCGACGTCGAGGTGGCTGACCGTGCCGTCGGCCTTGCGGACCACCCGCAGGGTCTCGCCCGCGTAGTAGTTGTCGAGGCCGGTCCAGGTGCCGTCCGGCTCGGGCCGGAAGCGCGAGCCGCGGCCGGTCGAGGCGAGCGGGGAGAGTTCCAGGACGCGGTCGGCCCGTAGCCGCAGGGTGTTCGGCGCGGCGCCCCAGTACCAGGGGCCGGTGAGCTCCAGCAGGTCCTTGTCGGCCTCGGGCAGCGGGCGCCAGGGCTCGGGCAGCGGGGGCTCGTGGTCGGCGGTGAGGGTGATCAATCCGGCGGCGAGCTGCGGGGCGTTGCCGCCGCTGGTGGCGTTGGAGAGGGCGAACGCGGCGAGTCCGTCGGTCTCGCTGATCCACAGGCCGGCCGTGAAACCGGGCATCGAGCCGGTGTGCCCGTACAGCAACCGGCCCTCGTGGCGGCGCAGTTGCAGGCCGAGGCCGAAGGCGGTGGTCCACCCGGCGTCGTCCGGGGCGACGGCGGGGCGGCGCATCTCGGCGAGGGTGTCGGCGGGCAGCACCTTGTCGTCGCCGACGGCGAGGAAGGCCGCCCAGCGGGCCAGGTCGGCGCCGGTGGACCAGAGTTGGCCGGCCGGGCCCATCAGGCCGGTGTCGGTGAGCGGCTCGGGCAGCATGACGTCGGCCCACGGGTGGACGGCGAAGCCCCCGGCGTGCGGGTGTTGGGGCAGCAGCGTGGTGCGGTCCATGCCGAGCGGCGCCAGCACCTCGCGGCGCAGCACCTCGCCCCAGTGCTCACCGCGCACCTTCTCCACCAGCGCGCCGAGCAGCGCGTAGCCGGGGTTGGAGTAGTGGAGGCGGCGTCCGGCCGGGTGCTTGACGGGCCGGTCGGTCTCCAGGACGTCGTCGAGGGCGGGGCGCAGGGAGCCCTCGGTCCGCTCCCACCACGGGCCGGGGGTCTCGGCGGCGAGCCCCGAGGAGTGCGAGAGCAGGTGGGCGATCGTCGCGCCGTCGGCCGCGGTGCCGGGCAGGTGGCGGCCGAGCGGGTCGGCGAGGTCGAGCAGGCCCTCGTCGCGCAGCCGCAGCACCAGCACGGCGACGAAGGTCTTGGTGAGCGAGCCGATCCGGTACTGGACGTCCGGGGTCGGCGCGTGGCCGTCGACCATGCTGCGGGCGCCGCTCCACACCAGCCGCCCGCCGCGCACCACGCCGGCGACCATCGAGGGAGTGCGCCCCTCGGACTGGGCGACCGCGAGGAGGTGCAGCAGGGCGCGGCGGGTGGTCGGCAGCAGTTCGTCGGGCAGGCCGGTCATGTGGGCTTCTGAACTCATCGACATGTGACGGACAGTAGCCCAGCCCGGCGCCGGCCCCGACCGGTTTTCCGGCCGTCCGACGGGCTGCTCGTCCGGCCGCTCAGCCCGGCAGCGGCGGCAGTTCCGGCCGTTCCAGCCAGGCCTCGAAGAGCGGGCCGAGCGGCGTGGAGGTGTACCGGGAGGCGTGCGCCCGAAGGTCGGCGGTGTCGACCACACCGTGCCGGTTGATGCCCGTCCAGTCCCGCAGCATCGCGAAGAACGCGTCGTCGCCCAGGGCCCGCCGCAGGGCGTGCACGACGAGACCGCCGCGCTGGTACAGCCGGTCGTCGAACATCAGCTTCCGGCCGGGGTGGCCGAGGACCAGGTCCTGCGGCTGCCCGGCCAGCAGGGTGTGCGCGGCGGTGGCACGGGTGGCCGCGGCAGGGCCGCCCGTGTGCTCGGACCAGAGCCACTCCGCGTACTTGGCGAAGCCCTCGTTGAGCCAGATGTGCCGCCAGTCGGCGATCGTCACGCTGTTGCCGAACCACTGGTGGGCCAGCTCGTGGGCGATCAGCCGCTCGCGCTCCCAGCCGCCGCCGAGGTGGTTGGCGCCGAAGGTGGCGAGGCCCTGCGCCTCCACCGGCACGTCCAGTTCCTCGTCGGCGAGGACGACCGCGTACTCGCCGAACGGGTACGGCCCGAAGACCTCGCCGAAGTAGGCCGTCATCTCGGGCTGCCGGGCGAAGTCCCGGGCGAACCCGGTGACCAGCCGCTCCGGTACGTACCCGGTCTGTGGCACGGCCGGCCGGGCGGCCAGCGGCACCGGCCGGTAGTGGCCGATGGACACCGTCACCAGGTACGTGGAGGTCGGCGCGCTCTGCTCGTACACCCAGGTGGTGCTGGACGCCCGGGTCGTGCGGGTCAGCAGCCGGCCGCTCGCGACCACGGTGAACGGCGACGGCGTGGTGACGGCGATCTGGTAGGTCGCCTTGTCGGCGGGCCGGTCGTTGCACGGGAACCAGGACGGCGCGCCGACCGGCTGGCTGGCCACCAGCGCGCCCTCGGTCAGCTCCTCCCAGCCCAGGCCGCCCCACGGGCTGCGCACCGGGCGCGGGTTGCCGGTGTAGTGCACCTCGACGGTGAACGCCGCGCCCGCCGCGAGCGGCTTCGCCGGGCGGATCCGCAGCTTGCCGCCGCGGTGGGTGTAGCGGGCGACCCGGCCGTCGACCAGGACCCGTCCGATCCGGAACTCGGCCAGGTCGAGCGCGACCTCGGCCAGCACCGCGTCCGCCACCGCGCTCAGCCGGGCCGAGCCGGTCAGCCGGTTGGGACCGGGCCGGTAGTCCAGCGCCAGCTCGTAGCGGTGCACCCGGTAGCGGTGGTCGCCGCTGTTCGGGAAGTACGGGTCCGGGGCGCCGGCGGCCGCGGGGGCGTGCTTGGAATTCACGGGGACGAGCGCTTCCTGCGGGCCGGGACGGGTGGTCGACGGGGTGGTCACGACGTGGTCTGCCACGCCTCGATGGGGTTGCCCAGCCACCGCGTGTCGGCGGGGACGGACTCGGCGCGCATCACCAGCGAGGCCGGGCCCAGCGTGCTGCGCGCGCCCACCGTGCTGCCGGGCAGCACGATGCCGCCCGGGCCCAGGGTGGCGCCCTCGCGGAGGACCACAGTATCCATCCGCATGATCCGGTCGTGGAAGAGGTGGGTCTGCACGACGCAGCCCCGGTTGATGCTGACCCCGTCGCCGAGGGTGACCAGGTCCGCCTCCGGCAGCCAGTAGCTCTCGCACCAGACGCCGCTCCCGACCTTGGCGCCGAGCGCCCGCAGCCACAGGTTCAGCACCGGCGTGCCCGGCACCGCGCCGACCAGCCACGGCACCGCCAGCATCTCCACGAAGGTGTCCGCCAGCTCGTTGCGCCACACGAACCCGCTCCACAGCGGGTGCTCCACCGCCCGGAACCGCCCGACCAGCAGCCACTTCGCCGCCACCGCGACCAGGCAGGCCACCGCACCGGCGCCCAGCAGCACCAGGCCCGACAGCAGCGCGGCGGCCAGCGGCGAGCCGGCCGCCAGCCAGGACAGCGCCGCCACCGTCAGCAGGCCCAGCGCGCCCGAGGCCAGCACCGGCACCACCCGGGCCAGCTCGACCAGCCCGCGCGCCCACAGCAGCCGGGCCGGCGGCTCGTAGGTCAGGCTCTGGTCGGCCCGGTCCGCCGCGCGCGGCAGCCGCACCGGCGGCATGCCCAGGTACGAGCTGCCCTTCTTCGCCTTCGCCGGCGTCGCCGACAGCACGCCCACCAGGCCGCGCTTGGGCACCGACCGGCCCGGCGCGGTCATGCCCGAGTTCCCGAGGAACGCCCGCTCGCCGACCTTCGCCTCGCCGAGCCGCACCCAGCCGCCGCCCAGCTCGTACGGGGCGATCAGGGTGTCGTCGGCCAGGAACGCGCCGTCTCCGACGGTGGTCAGGCTGGGCAGCGCGAGCACCGTCGACACCTCGGCGCCGCGGCCGATCCGCATCCCCAGCGCCCGCAGCCACAGCGGGGTGACCAGCCCGGCGTACAGGGGGAACAGCACCTCCCGGGCCCGGTCCATCAGCTGGGTGACCGTCCACGCCTGCCAGCCGACCCGGCCGTGCAGCGGGTGCACTCCGGGCACCAGGCCGATGCTCAGCAGCCGGACCAGCACCAGCAGCTGCGCCGCGTACACCGCGCCGTACGCGAGGGTCGCGGGCAGCAGGCCGAGCAGTGCGCCGCCGAGCGCCGGGCCGAGGGCGTCGCCCTGCTGGAAGCGGGACAGCACGGCGAGCGCGGCCACGGCGGGCAGCGCCGGGAGCAGGCCGAGCACGGCTCCGCTCGCCCCGTACAGCGAGGCCCAGCGGGCCCGGCGCACCGGGCGGTCCTTGGGCCAGGTGCGCTCGGCGCGGCCCAGCTTGACGGCGGGCGCGCCGCCCCAGCGCTGGCCGGTCGGCACCTGGCCGGTGACGCTGGAGCCGGCCACCACCTGGGCGTGCTTGCCGATCCGGGCACCGGGCAGCAGCGTCGAGCGGGTGCCGACCACGGCGCCGGAGCCGACCTTGACCTGGCCGATCAGCAGCCGGTCGCCGTCCAGCCAGTAGCCGCACAGGTCCACCTCGGCCTCGACCGCGCAGCCGCGGCCCAGCTTCAGCATCCCGGTGACCGGCGGCAGCGAGTGCAGGTCCACCTCGGGCGCGACCTTGCAGCCCAGCGCGCGGGCGAAGCGCACCAGCCAGGCGCCGGACAGCGAGTCCGCGCCGCTGAGTTCGGCGAGCCGTTCGGCGGTCCACAGTCGCAGGTGCACGGCGCCGCCGCGCGGGTGGCTGCCGGGGCGCACGCCGCGCAGCAGCAGCCGTGCGCCGCCCGCCGCGACGGCCAGCCGGCCCGCCGGGGTGTACAGCGCCAGGGCGCCCGCGCCGACCCACCACCAGGAGGCGGTGGGCGCCCACGGGTAGTCCCCGAGGTGGGTGAGCAGGTTGCCGGCGGCCAGCAGGGCGACCGTCCAGCGTAGGCCGACCACGGTGAACAGCGGGACCAGCAGGAGCAGCTGCAACAGCTTGGCCCTGGTCGGCACCAGGGTGACGGTGCGGGCTTCGGTGCGGTCGGCGGCGGTGCGCTCCAGGTGCCGGGCGAGCTTGCGCAGCGTCGGGTGCTGGTAGATGTCGAGGACGGCCGCGCTCGGGTAGCGGGTGCGCAGCAGGGTGGTCAGCCGGGCGGCGGCCAGGCTGCCGCCGCCGATCGCGAAGAAGTCGTCGCGCGGGCCGCCGACGGTGATGCCGAGGATCTCGGACCACTGCTCGGCCAGCCAGGCCTCGGTGCCGTACAGCTGCTCGCTCGGCCCGGCGGACTCCAGCTCGGGCAGTGGCCAGGGCAGGGCGTTGCGGTCGACCTTGCCGGAGGTGCGGGTGGGCAGGGTCTCCACGGTCGTGAGCAGCGGGACCAGGGCGGCGGGCAGCTCGGCGCGCAGCCGCTCGACGGCCTGCTCGCGGTCGAAGCCGTCCTGGACCACCAGGTAGCCGACCAGCAGCTGGTTGCCGCCGCGCGCGGTCCGGACGGCGGCGGCCGCGCCCGCCACGCCGGGCAGGGCCTGCAGTGCCGCGTCGACCTCGCCGAGCTCGATCCGGCGGCCGCCCAGCTTGATCTGCTCGTCGGTGCGTCCGAGGAAGAGCAGGCCGGCCGGGTCGGCCTGGACGAGGTCTCCGCTGCGGTAGGCGCGCTCCCAGCCCAGCGAGGGCAGCGGCGCGTACTTCTCGGCGTCCTTCTCCGGGTCGAGGTAGCGGGCCAGGCCGACCCCGCCGATCACCAGCTGGCCGGTGCCGCCGGGGGCGACCGGAGCGCCGGCCTCGTCCACCACGGCGAGGTCCCAGCCGTCGAGCGGGAGGCCGATCCGCACCGGGCCCTCACCGCTCAGCAGGGCGGCGCAGGCGACCACGGTGGCCTCGGTCGGGCCGTAGGTGTTCCACACCTCGCGGCCCTCGGTGACCAGGCGCTGCACCAGCTCGGGCGGGCAGGCCTCGCCGCCGAAGATCAGCAGCCGCACCTCGTTGAGCGCCTCGGCGGGCCACAGGGCGGCCAGGGTCGGCACGGTGGAGACCACGGTGATCTCCTGCTCGGCGAGCCAGGGCCCGAGGTCGGCGCCGCTGCGGACCTGGGCGCGGGGGACGGGCACCAGGCAGGCGCCGTGCCGCCAGGCCAGCCACATCTCCTCGCAGGAGGCGTCGAAGGCCACCGACAGCCCGGCCATCACCCGGTCGCCCGGGCCGATCGGCTCGTCCTGGAGGAAGAGCGCGGCCTCGGCGTCCACGAAGGCGGCGGCGTTGCGGTGGGTGACGGCGACGCCCTTGGGCTTTCCGGTGGAGCCGGAGGTGAAGATGATCCAGGCGTCGTCGGCCGGGGTGGGGCGGTGCCCGGGGGCCGGAGCGCGCTCGGCCGTGGTGGTGAGGACGAGGCCGGCGCCGATCACGCCGGCGACCCCGGCCTCGCCGAAGACCAGGTCGGCGCGTTCGTCAGGGTCCTCCGCGTCCACCGGGACGTAGGCGGCGCCGGCGGCGAGCACGGCGAGGATCGAGACGTACAGGTCGTTGGTTCCGGAGGGCACCCGCACGCCGACCCGGTCGCCCGGGCCGATCCCGGCGGCGGCCAGCCGGCGGCGCAGCCGGTCGACCTCGGCCGCCAGCGCGCGGTAGCCGAGCACGGTGCGGCCGTCGTCCAGGGCGGGCTCGTCGGGGTGGGCGCGCACGGTGGCCTCCAGGAGGTCCACCAGGGTGCGCGGTGCGGCGGCCGGGCGGCCCGGGAACAGGGCGCGCGGCGGCGCGGCGGGCCGGTGCGGTCGGCTCGGTTCGTTCGGCTCGATCGGTTCAGCTGTCATGGCAGCCCGTGCGCTCCTCGTCCTCGCCCCGTTCCGACCGATGCCCGGCCCTTGGGGGCGGTGGGAGCACTCGCCGGACCGGGTGACCCCACTCCGGGGCCGGAGCGGACAACCCAACCGATGGTAGCTCCGGTCATCCGTCGGCGGGTGGGTCGTTGCGCGGCCCAACTCTGCCGGGGGCGGCCGAATCTGATGATCCGTCAGTCGGCAACTGAGGCGGTATTGCTCCGATGTGACGACGAGTCAGTCGAATTGACGGATCGTCAGGCCGGATTTTCCGATCGTGATCCACACCACAGCGAATACTGCTCCCTTCGGGTGGCGGGCCCGGTGTTTCGGCCGTTTCCGGCACTCTTTCGGCCCTGCGGCCCCGGTCGGCCCGGGCCCGCCACGAGGGTCGGGACGGTCAGCCGAAGGCGTGCAGGTGCTCCCGGAGGAACGCTTCCAGGGTACGGGGGCTGCGACCGGTGGCGTCGGTGAAGGCGCCGTCGGGCGTCTCCCGGCGCACCACCGCGAGCTGCTGGATCTCCACCACGTGGGCGGCGAGCCAGTCCGGCATCCCGGCACGTTCGACCAGATGGGCGTGCAGCCTGGTCGGGGCGAGGTCGACGTAGCGGACCGGCCGGCCGAGCAGCTCTCCCAGCAGCGCGGTGAGCTCCGGGTGGCTGTACGCCCGCCCGCCGGTGAGCGGGTAGGTGCCGCCCGCCAGCTCCGGGCGGGTGAGGACGTCGGCGGCGAGGTCGCCGACGTCCCGGACATCCACGTAGTTGCAGCGGGCCTGCCCCGTCGCGCCGTGCACCACGCCGGCGGCGGCGATACCGGGGGCCAGCAGCAGCAGCTTCTGCATGAACGCGTACGGGCGCAGGACGGTGGTGGTGACGCCGGAGGACCGCAGGCGCTCCTCGATCAGGTGGTGGCCGCGGGAGACGGCCACGGGGGAGTCCGGCTCGGCGGCGGGCGCGGAGACCTTGACGACGTGCTCCACCCCGCAGTCGAGCGCCGCGTCGATCGCCGCCAGCTCGTACCGGACCTGGTCCGGGCTGTTGGCCATGGTGAGGAAGAGCTGGCGGGCGCCGCGGAAGGCCGCCCGGAGGGACGCCGGATCGGCGGCGTCGGCCCGGAACGGCTCGGTCCGGGCGAGGGTCCGCCCGTCCAGTGAGGCGGCGAGCCGGCCGGGGTCGCGGCTGAGCGCGCGGCTCGGGGCGCCGAGGGCGGCGAGGCTGCGCAGGGTGGCGCCGCCGGTGGCGCCGGCGGCGCCCATGATGACGATCATGACGTCTGCCTTTCGGGTTGCGGTGCGGAGTGGAGTCGGTGCTGCGGTTCGCGGGGCGTGCGTCGGCTGGCGCGCCAGTGCCAGGTGGTGATGGTGGCGGCGATGGCGGCGGAGACCGGCAGGTCGACCGGCAGCCGCTTCGGCCAGGGGCTGTCGGCGAGGGCCGGGAGGTGCGGGAGCCAGTGCGCGGCGGCGAGGCCGACGCCGAGGGCGAGGGCGGCGGCGACCAGGCCGAGGACGGCTGCCGCGAGGGCGCGCGGGGTCCGGGCGGGCCGGGGGCGGACGGGGCGCCCGCGCAGGACGCCGCCGAGCGCGGCGGCCACCAGGGCCGAGGTGCCGCCGATGGTGGTGAGTGCGGCGACCACCAGCTCGTGTTGCCGGGTGACCGCCCCGCCGAGGCCGGCCATCGCGGCGGGCATGACGTAGGCGACCAGGACCTCGCGCCACAGGACGAACGGCGGCGGAGCGCCGGGGGCCTTCTTGCTCATGGGGTTGTCCTCACGTTCGGGTTGCGGTGGTTCCGGTGGTTCCGGTGGTTCCGGTGGTTCCGGTGGTTCCGGTGGTTCCGGTGGTTCTGGTGGGGTTCTGGTGAGGCGCCTAAGTATTTGTGCTTAGGTGCCTAACTATCGGGGTGAAGGAAAGGCGGGCCGGCTGCGGCCCGCCCGGTGGGGTGTGGCGGTGGGGGTGGGGGTGCCAGGTTCGAGGTCGGGTCGCGGACGGCCCCGCGGTCAGTCTGCGGTGAACGCGTCGACGCCCGCGACCACCCGGGCCAGCAGGTCGAGGAAGGTGGTGCGCTCCTCGACGGAGAGGCCGCCGACCAGCGCCTGCATCCGGGCGAAGTGCTCGGGTGCCAGCTCGCGCAGCCTGTCGGCGCCGCGCGCGGTCAGGATCACCACGTTGCCGCGCCCGTCCTCGGTGGACGGGCGGCGGGCCACCAGACCCTCCCGCTCCAGGCCGTCGACCAGGCCGGTCACGGTCGCCCGGGAGACGCCCAGGCTCGCCGCGAGCTGGGACGGCGACTTCTCGCCGCCGTGGTCCTCCAGGTCGGCCAGCAGTCGGTAGCGGCCGGTGGAGAGCCCGAAGCGGCCGAAGTGCACCTCGCCGGCCTGTCCGATCCTGGCCCCCGCCGCCATCAGGCGGGCCGCGACCAGGACCGCCTGCGGGTCGGCCGCGAGGCCGTAGCGGGCGATCTGGCGGCGGGCCTGGTCGAGGGTGGGTGCGCCGGGGTCGAACTCGGAGTGCTGCGTCACGAGAAGTAATATGGCGCCTAATCAGATCTCTCGTCAAGTGCGCCCGGGAGAGGCGGGCGGGCCCGCGGACGGCGTCCTTGACCGGTCGCGTCCGAAGCGGCGAAGCTGCCCCCGGCAGCGGCCGGGAGGGGCCCGGCGCGGGAGGGCGCCGCCGTGGTCGTCGAGGTACCGGGACCCGAGGCGGACTGGGAAGAGGCCCCGGCCTACCAGGGCGGCAAGCGCAACCCCGCCTTCCAGCAGAGCGCGTGGGAGATCGCCGCCGGTTCGTACCGCATGGTCGCCGGTCTGCAGCCCCCGCTGGAGGCGCTCGCGGCGCGCCTGCGGCTGGTCGTGGAACGGACCTGGGAGGACCTCGGCTACGTGGACGTGGCCATGTTCGGCATCGGCCGGACCTCCGTCGCGCTGAGCTGCTTCACGGGCGGGACTCCCGACTACACGGCGGTCTTCCTGGACCGCTCGGTGGAGGACCGGGAGGCCGCGCTCGACACCCTGCTCGGCGCCCTCGGTATCGGCCGTGAGGCGCTGGCGTTCGTCGGCACCCTGGAGGCCGGCTTCGAGTACCTCAACGGCTACAGCGACGCGTAGGGCCGCGCGTGGGACCGGCGCGTGGGACCGGCCGCCGCCGGGCGGGTGGCCAGGACGGTGAGCATGGCCGGGTGGTCGAGCAGCAACCGGCGCAGTTCGACGGCGAACTCCCGGACGACTTCGGTCCAGGGGCCGTCGGGTTCGGCGAAGAGGCCGCCGGTGGACAGTTCCAGCAGGCGTTCCACCCTGCCGTCGAGCAGGGCGGCCTTGCCGGGGGCGTGGTAGTAGCGCGTCATGCCCTCGACGCCGAGCACCGCGCCGAGTTTGCGGCTGGAGAGCGCGGCGAGGTCGTGTTCGTCCACGTGGGCGAGGGCGGCGTCGATGACCACGGGCCGGAGTCGATGCGGTCCGGATGGAGCGGTTCGCTCCGGTCGGGGAGCGCCGCTTCGAGCGGATCGAGGACCTGGTCGGCCCGCCGTGCCTGAACGCCGTCCATCAGGTGGTCGCCGAGGACGACCTGTCGAAGCCGATCGCGCAACAGCGGCGCCGGCCGCGGGTCGCGTCGGCGGCCCGCAGCCCGGCCGACGGTGCGTCAGTCCGGGATGGGCGGGAGTGAGAACGACCCGCTAATGATTGGCCGTCAGGTCAATGAACCGTCAAGTCGGTTCATTCACAGAATATTCCGTTGTTTTCGGCATGGAGTGCGGACAATTCTGCGGTCCCGAGGTCTTCACACGGAGATCTCCGGCTGACAGGCTGGGGCAGCCCTTTTCAGTACCGAGGAGGTTCCTTGTCCCGCATATCCACGACGGCCGGAGCAGTCGCCTGCGCTCTCGCCCTTGTCACCGGTTCCGCCGTCGCCGCCTCGGCGGCGCCGATCGACCGGGCCCCGGGCCTGGCCGAGGCGAAGGTCGACCCCGTCGCCTGGGCCCCGTGCAACCCCGACCCGAGCAAGCCGGACCCGGGCATCTACGACTGCGCCGTCTACCCCGTGCCGCTGGACTACGACAACCCGTCGGGCGAGAAGGTCGGCATCGCGATGATGCGGCGCCGGGCGAGCGACCCGTCGAAGCGGATCGGCTCGCTGTTCCTCAACCCGGGCGGCCCGGGCGGCAGTGGCTACCTGTGGGCGACGACCAGCCGCTTCGGCCCCGAGGTGCAGTCCAAGTTCGACCTGATCGGCTTCGACCCCCGCGGTGTGGCCCGGAGCAACCCGCTCAAGTGCTTCAAGACCCAGGAGGACGCCGACGCGGTCAACAACCGCATGGTCGGCGTCCCGGTCACCAAGGCCGAGGTCAACCAGACGCTGGACGCGGACCAGGACTACACGGACGCGTGCAGCAAGAACGCGGGCCCGCTGATCGAGCACATGTCGACGATCAACGTGGTGCGCGACCTCGACCGGATGCGCCGCGCCGTGGGTGACGCCCAGCTCAGCTTCGCCGGCTTCTCCTACGGCACCCTGATCGGTTCGACGTACGCCAACATGTACCCGAACAAGGTCCGCGCGATCATCATCGACGGCAACGTCGACCCGAACCTGCGCCTGCACAACGGCCTGGAGTACGACCGCCAGCGCGCGGGCGGCTTCGAGCTCGCCCTGGACGAGTTCCTGAAGCGCTGCCAGGCGGCCGGCGCCCCGCGCTGCGCCTTCGGCGAGGGCGACACCCGGGCCAAGTTCGACGGGCTCCGCGACCACCTGCGGACCAGCCCGATCACGCTGCCGAACGGCTCCAAGGTGACGCTGAGCAGCTTCACCAGCGAGGTCGCCAGCGCCCTGTACTCGCAGGCCAAGCTGGCTCCGCTGGCCAAGTCGCTGCAGGCGACCTACCAGGTGCTGCAGAAGCCGAACGCCGCCACCCTGCTGGCTCCGAAGGCGAACGTCGCGGAGGAGGACGCCAACCTCCTGTCGGTGAACGTGCCGCGGGCGCTGCGGGAGGCCCCGGCGGACTCCGAGTACACCGCCGACGACTCCTACATGGGCGTCAACTGCCAGGACAAGCCGTACCCGTCGAACGACCGGGTGTTCGCGAACGTGGCCAAGACCTGGGAGCAGGAGTCGCCGACCTTCGGCCGCTACCAGGCCTTCGACGCGCCCGCGTGCGCGAGCTGGCCGGCCCCGGCCCGGGACGCCGAGCGCTTCTCCGGCCCGTGGAACAAGAAGACCTCCAACACCGTGATGGTCATCGGCAACCTCTACGACCCGGCGACCCAGTACAAGTTCGCCCAGCAGATGCAGCAGGAGCTGGGCAACGCGGTGCTGGTCAGCGTCGACTCCATCGAGCACTGCGCCGTCGGCCGCAGCAAGGCGTTGAACGACCTGGTCACCCGCTACCTGGTGGACGGCACCGCGCCGAAGCCGGGCCAGCTGCTGAAGCCGGACGCGGAGATCTTCCCGGCGGTCTGAGGACCCGCCCCCCGGGAGTCCGAAGGATGAGATGACGATTGTGGTGGTCGGCTGCGCCGGCCACCACAGTCGTGTTTCCGGGGCGGGTTCCGGGACCGCCCCGGAATGCCTGGACAATCGTCGGCGAACCTTCCCGGGGCGGGCCGCTCCGCGTCGCGCCGACCCCGGCCGGTGCCGTCGGCAACGCCGGCAATGGGGGTCCGGTGCGGTGGTCGAGATCGGTGCCGTCGTGGATCGCCGGAAAGGACGTGGGGTCACATTTCGATCGTCACTTCCCGACGTCGAATTCCCGTGCCGACGGGAGCCCCGCCGGTTTCTCCCGAATCGGGAAAGCGCTGACCGCGCGCCGCGGGGAACCCGGATCGGATTTCCCCCGGCGCGCGGTGCACGTTCAGCGGTGCGCGGCTCGCGGTGCACCTTTTGCGGTGCACCTTTCGCGGTGCGCGTTTCGCGGTGGCGGTCACCGCCACCGGAGTTCCGCCGACAGAAGGCCCGTTACGTGCCGGTGGGCGGGTGCGGGGAGGCGCTCGGCGTCCCCGCACCCACCCACCCCACGCCCACCCACCGCGCGGCCGGCTGCCGTCAGGCGGCCTGCCCGGCCGACTGTTCCTCGATGACCCGCCCGTCGCGCAGCTCGATCACGCGGTCGGCGAGCCCCATCAGCGTCGGGTCGTGGGTGGCGACCAGCACGGTGACGCCCTCGCTGCGCACCACCGCGCGCAGCAGCTCCATGATCGAGCGGCCGGTCTCCGAGTCCAGCTGACCGGTGGGCTCGTCGGCGATGATCAGGCCGGGCTCGTTGGCCAGCGCGCGGGCGATGGCGACGCGCTGCTGCTGGCCGCCGGAGAGCTCGCCGGGGCGCTGGTTGGCGTGGTCGGCCAGCCCGACCAGGGCGAGCAGGGTGTGTGCACGCTCCTCGCGCTCGGCGGCCGCGACCTTGCGCAGCCGCATCGGCACGCCGACGTTCTCGGCGGCCGTGAGCATCGGGATCAGCCCGAAGGACTGGAAGACGAAGCCGATCCGCTCCCGCCGCAGGGCGAGCCGGCCGTCCTCGTCGAGCTCGGCGAGGTCGATGCCGTCGAGGGAGATGCTGCCGCCGGTCGGCGAGTCCAGGCCGCCGACCAGGTTGAGCAGGGTGGTCTTGCCGGAGCCGGACCGGCCCTTGAGTGCGGCGAGTTCGCCGCGCCCGACGGTGAAGGAGACGCCGCGCAGGGCGTGCACGGTCCGCTCGCCGGTGCCGAAGCTGCGCCGGAGGTCGGTCACGGCCACCATCGGTTCGGTGGTCGTGACGGTCGCGGTGGCGGCCTGATCCTGTGTCATGCGGCGTCCCCCCTGTGGGCGTGGCGACCCGGTCCTATCCGGTATCCACGGATGCGGTGGCTCCGCCGGTTCACGTTCCGGGACGGGAATCCGGGAAGGCGGAGTCCGCGGCCGTGGGAACGCGGTGGAGCCGGAGTCCTGAAGTGTGCATGGCATTTCGACGGCACATCCTCGGCCGGGATGCTACCAATGAAAGGAATTTGCTCACTGCTTACTTGATTCGCGCAAGTCCCTTCCGTTCCTGGATCGAATCTGACAGCATCGTCCGCTATCCGGTGATCGAATGCCGGTGTTCAATGCGTCGGTGTGCTCTCGATGTGTCCATCCGTGGCCGATTTGTGTCCGGATCGGGTCGATGGGCGGTGCCGGTGGACGCTACCGGGGACGCGATCCGGGGAGGAACTTGATGCTCGGCTTCGTCGTGCGCCGACTGCGCGGGCGACTGCCGCTGGCTGCCGCCGTCCTGCTGACGGTGCTGATCACCACGGCGGTGCTCACCGCCCTGGTGACCTTCAACAGCAGCGTCGGCCAGGCCGGCCTGCGGCAGGCACTGCAGGGCCCCGGCCACGCCCGGACCACGGTGGTGGTGACCGCGGAACACGGGCTCGACCAGCGGCAGAAGGACGAGGAGGCGCTCGCCTCCTACCTGCAGAAGCTGTTCGGCGACCTGCCCGTGCGCACCGACAGCCTGCTGCGCAGCCGTTCCTACGGCCTGCCCGGCAGCACCGCGGCCGGTGCGGCGGGAGGGGCCGACGTGGCAGGAACGGCGCCCGGAGCGGCGCCGGGAACACCGGCAGCCGGCGGGACGGCCGGTCAGGCCGCCGATGCCAAGGTGGACCTGACGGTTCTCGCGGACCTCGACCGCGACCGCGTCCGGCTGGTCGCCGGGGCGTGGCCGGGCGCCGCCACCGCACCCGTCGGCGCCACCGGCCCGCAGGTAGCCGTCCCGCAGAGCATGCTGGGCCGGCTCGGCCTGACCGAGCAGGCGCTGCCCGCCGACGTCCGCCTCACCGACCGGTTCGACGGCAAGCCGCTGACCGTCCGGGTCACCGGCGCCTACAGGGCTGTCGACCCCTTCGCCCCGTACTGGCGGATCGACCCGGTCGGCGGCCACGAGGTCGAGGTCGGCGGCTTCACCACCTTCGGCCCGATGATGGTCGACCAGAGCGCCTTCACCGCGGGCGGTCTGCTGCAGAGCAGCCGCGGCTGGCTGCTCGACGCGGACTTCACGGGCGTCGACCGGGACACCGCCCAGGCCATCGGCGACCGTGCCCCGGGCCTCACCGCAGACCTGCGGAAGGCCGCCTCGCTCGGTGTGACGACCGAACTGGCAGACGTCATGCGCGAGTTGTCGGCGAGCATGATGGTCGCCCGGTCCACCCTGCTGATCGGCGCGCTCCAGCTGGCCGTCCTCGCCGCCGCGGCCCTGCTGCTGGTCGTCCGGCTGATCTCCTCCCGTCAGGAGTGGGAGAACGAACTGCTCGCGGCCC
This sequence comes from Kitasatospora sp. NPDC048545, assembly GCF_040651155.1. NCBI lineage: Bacteria > Bacillati > Actinomycetota > Actinomycetes > Kitasatosporales > Streptomycetaceae > Kitasatospora > Kitasatospora sp. NPDC048545. The sequence goes on along the minus strand of NZ_JBEZIQ010000012.1, from coordinate 122,010 downwards.
GCGGCGCCTCCGGTGCCAGGCTCGGTGGCTTCACCGCCCTGGAACTGGTGCTGCTCGCAACACCCGCGGCACTGTTCGCCCCGCTGCTCACCCCCTTCCTGGTCCGCGTCCTGGCCGGTCTCGGCAGGGCCCACCAGGTCGCCCTGGACACCGGCATCAGCTGGACGCTCTGGCCCGTCGCCCTGCTCTGTGCCCTCGCCTGCATCGTGCTGGCCGGCGTGCCCAGCCTGCTGCGCGGCGCCGGCGCGGCCCTGCGCCGCCGGGCCGGAAGCCGCCAGGCCGTGGTCTCCGGCATCGCGCGCAACGGCGGCGACCTCGCCCTGCTGGTCCTGGCCGCCCTCGCCTACCAGCAACTGAGCCAGTACGGGGGCGGGCTGTCCACCGACTCCTCGGGCAAGCTCGGAGTCGACCTCCTGCTGGTCGCCACCCCGACCCTGGCACTGTGCGCGGGCACCCTGGTGGTGCTGCGCCTGCTGCCGCTCGCCGCCCGGCTGGGCGCCCGGGTCGCCGCCGGCGGCCGGGGCCTCGGCCCGGCCATGGTCGGCTGGCAGCTGGCCCGTCAACCCGCCCGAGCCACCGGCCCGGTGCTGCTGCTCGTGATGGCCGTCGCCACCGGCGTCCTCGCCCTCGGACAGCAGGCCACCTGGAACGCCTCCCAGCGGGACCAGGCCGCCTTCACCACGCTCGGCGGCCTGCGCATCTCCGCCTCGCACAGTTCGCTGATGGGCCAGGCCGGCCGTTTCGGCGCCCTGCCCGGCGGTGACCGGCTGGTCCCCGTGGTGCGCGAGGAGCAGCAACTGCCCTCCGGCACCGGACAGGTGCTCGCCCTGGACACCGCCGCCTTCGCCGACCGCGTCCCGGTGCGCGAGGACCTGCTGGACGGGCACACCCGGGACGAGTTGTTCCGTCCGCTCGCCCTTCCGGCCCCGGCCGGTGCGCCGGACGGGGTGCCGGTGCCCGGTCGCCCGCTGCGGATCGACGCCGAGCTCGCGACCGACTCGACCGGGTTCCCGTCCACCGAGCCGTCCCTGCGGGTGACGCTCCTCGTCCGGGACCGCTTCGGCATCGTCTACAAGCTCCCGTTCAACGGTGTCCCGACCGACGGCGGACTGCGCGGCTCGGCCTCGCTGAGCACGCTGGTCGACGCCCCGCTGGGCTCCGTCGCCGCACCCCTGACCGTCGTCGGGGCGACCGCCGCCGCCAGGAGCAAGACCGACCTCGACGCCGCGTTCCGCTCACTGGCCGTCTCCGACACCGAGGCCGGGCCCGCGACGGCCGTCCCGCTGCCGGCCGGCATCTCCTGGGGGGCCCGGGGCGGCGGCAAGGCCGGCGCACCGGCCACCGTGCCGGGTGTCGCCACCCGTGACTACCTGAAGGCCATCGGCTCCTCGGTCGGCGACACCGTGCGGGTGCCGTTCGGCGGGGCCACCCTCCCGATCAAGGTCACCGCCGTCGTCGAGGCCCTGCCGGTGGCGGGCCGCAACGCGGTCGTGATCGACCTGGCCACCACCGCGCGGGCGCTGCTCGTCCAGCACGGCACGGTCGCCAACAACGCCGAGTGGTGGCTGCCCGCCACCGGCCCGGACGACCACACCCCGGCGCAGGCGGCCGCGGCCCTCCGCGCGGCCCCCGGAGCGCAGGACGTCCGGCTGTACGACGAGGTGGCCGAGGGCTTCCTCAGCGACCCGGTCGGCGCCGCCCCGCAGAGCGCGCTGACGGCCATCGCGGTCGTCACCGCCCTCCTCGCGGCGATCGGCTTCGGCGCCGCCGTGGCCGGCTCCGCCCGTCAGCGCTCCCAGGACGCCGCCCTGCTGCTCGCCCTTGGCGCGCCCCGCCGGATGGTGTCCCGTACCACCACGGCCGAACCGGCCATCCTGGTCGCCCTCGGCGGAGCCGTCGGACTCGGCCTCGGGGCGCTGCTCGTCCACCTGATCGTGCCGTTCGTCGTGCTGACCTCCGCCGCGCACCGGCCGCTACCCGCGGCAGTGGTCGAACTGCCGCTGGGCCAGGCGCTCCTGCTCACCGCCGCGATCGCCGTCGTCCCGCTGCTGTCCGCCTTCCTCGTCGGACGCCGTCGTCGGAACGTGGCCGCCCGGCTGCGCCTCGTGGAGGAGATGTGACCACCAAGGCCGGCACCCCCGTGCCCACCCCCGCCTCCGCCCACCGGCCCGCGAGCTGGGTCCGCACCAGGTTGCGCGCCAACCCCGCGGCGGCGCTGCTGATGGCGGCCCTCACCCTGGTGACGGTCTTCCTGGCGGCGGCCTTCCCCCGCGTCGCGGACCGGGGCGCGGACGCGGCCCTGCGGGACTACGTGAGCCACCAGGGCCTGAACCTGACCAGCCTGCAGACGGCCACCAAGACCCGGACGGGCGACACCGCCGCCGGGCTGGACACCGCGCGCGAGCAGATCACCACACGGATCGGCCGGGAACTGACGCTGTCCCGGCCCGGCGAGGCCTACGGCACCAAGGCGCAGACCGAGGCCAGGATGAACAACCCGGGCTACGCCCGGCTGTCCGACAACGCCGCGCCGACGATCTCCCTGCTCTACCTGCACGGCCTGGCCGACCGGGTCACCCTGACCGCCGGGACCTGGCCCGGGCCCGCCCCGGCGGCGGTCGGCGCCCCGCTGCCGATCGTGGTCAGCGAGAAGGCCGCGGCGACCGTCGGCATCAAGCTCGGCGACACCGTCGACAACGGCGCCGGCGGACCGGGCACCGGGGCGAACAGCGTGGTGACCGGCTTCTACCGCGTCAACGACCCGCTGGACCCGTTCTGGGACGACCTCGGCTGCCCGGCCCGGGCCTGCCTGCACCTAGGGCCCAAGGGCACCAGCTGGTGGCAGACCACCGGCTTCGTCGACAGCGGAAGCATCGCCGCGCTGGCGCTCTGGGGCTCGGGCGGCGACAACTTCTGGCGCCTGCCGGTCGAGGCCTCCTCGCTGCGCGCCGACCAGCTCGACCGCACCCGCGCCATCCTCGCGTCCTTCCAGACCGGACGCGGCGCCTCGGACCTGGTCGACGCCACCAAGCGCGCGGACCTGCACACCACCTCCAACCTGTCCGACCTGCTCACCCGGGCGGACGCCCGCTACCAGGCCGCCATGCCGCTCAGCGCGATCGGCCCGGCGGGTGTCGCCGGGGTCGCCGTGGTGGTGCTGTTCCTGGCCGCGGCCCTGACCACCGACCGGCGCACCGCCGAGATCCGGCTGCTCCAGGCCCGCGGCGGCTCGCGCGGCGGCGTGCTGCTGCGCCTGCTCGGCGAGGGTGCGGTCACGGTCCTGCCGGCCGCCGTGCTCGGGACGGCCCTCGCCCTGGTGCTGCTGCCCACCCCCCGGTGGGAGTACGCCGTCCTGGCGGCCCTCGTCGCGGCTCTGCTCGCGCTGCTGGCCTTCCCGGCCCGGGCGGCCCTGCTGTGGTCGCGCCGCCGTACGGTCGGCGGCTGGCGCCGGGCGATCGGCGAACTCGCCGTCCTGGCCGTGACCGCCGCGGCCGTGGCCGAGGTCCGGCGCCGCGGGGTCGGACACTCCGGCGTCGGCGTGGACCCGCTGCTGGTGGCCGCGCCGCTGCTGCTCGCCGTCACCGGCGGGCTGCTGCTGGCCCGGATCGAACCGGTGGTGGTCGGCTGGCTGGCCGCGCTGACCGGTCGCGGCCGGGGCCTGATCGGCTTCCTCGGCCTGGCCCGGGCGGCCCGTGACAGCTCGGGCCGGCGGCGCCCCTCCGCGCTTCCGCTGCTCGCCCTGCTGATCGCCGTCACCACGGCCGGCTTCGGTGCCACCGTGCTCGACACCGTGGACCACGTCCGGACGCGTGCCGCCCGCATCGCCACCGGCGGGGACGCCTCGGTGGCGATTCCGGAGTACGCCACCCTGTCCGAGTCGTTCACCAAGGCCGCCGGCGCCCTGCCCGGGGTCCGCGCCGCTACCGGGGTCCGGGTCGAGGGCAAGGCCCTGTTCATCGGCGCCGACAAGCAGTCCACCGAGGCCTACCTGGTGGTCGCCGAGCCGACGGCGTACGCCGAGATCGCCCGGACCACCGGGCGCGGCGAGTTCGACCCGGCGAAGCTGGCCGGGACGCCCGGCAGCCCGGACACTCCGGTGCCCGCACTGTTCAGCCGCGACCTGGCCGCGCGCCTGGCCGCCGGCGATCCCCAGGTCCGCGTGCCCAGCGGGAACCAGGTGCGCACCACCGTCGCCGGGACGGTCGCCGCGACCCCCGCGCTGCCGGACCCGGGCAAGCCGTTCATCGTGCTGCCGGCCGGCCCCGCCGCCGAACGCCTGCCGGAACTCGGCCGGGTGAACAAGTGGTTCGCGGTCGGCGACCCCGACCCCGAGCAGGTCCGGGCGGTCCTCAGGGACGGCGGCGTGACCCAGCCGACGGGCATGGCCAAGCTGATCGCGGACGAGGCCGCGGCCGCCGGAAAGGACACCCACGGCCTGCCCGCGGGATACACCGTGCACAGCAGCCGGGAGACCGCCGCGGCCCTCGCCGACGATCCGCTGCAGCACGCCGCCGGCCGGCTGTTCCGGTACGCGGCCGCCGCGGGCGGCGGATTCGCCCTGCTCGCCGTGCTGTTGACGCTGTTCCGGGCCGCGCCCGAGCGCACGGCCGTGCTGGCCCGGCTGCGGACGATGGGCCTGCGGCCGCGGCAGGGGCTGGCGCTGATCGTCGCCGAGGCACTGCCGCAGACCCTGGCGGCGGCCGTCGGCGGCGGCCTGGTCGCCGCGGCGGCGGTCGCCCTGCTCGGGCCCGCGTTCGACATCTCCACCCTGGTCGGCGCCAAGGTCGGCGACGCCCTGAAACCCGCGCTGATGCCGGTGTTGCTGCCCACCGCGGGCCTGGCCCTGCTGGTCGGCCTCGGGGTGGTGGCGGAGACGCTGGTCGCCGGCCGGCGGCAGATCGCCACCGAACTGCGCGCGGGGGAGCAGCAATGACACGCGAAGCGTTGACACGGGAAACGCTGCCACGGGACGCGGCGGCGGACCGGTTCGTGACACCGGCGAACGCCGCCGGGGCCGTGGGAACCGGCACGATGAAGCACACAGTCGAGACAGGAGACGAGCGGTGAACAGCACCCCCCAGGGGCAGACGGTCGTCGAGGCCCCCAGCCTGCAGGAACTCCGGCAGCGGGCGCTTGCCGCGGCCTCGCCCAAGGCCTACGGCGAGGGCGCGGCCATCGTCTGTGACCGGCTGGTGCGGATCTTCAGTGCCGAGGGCGTCGAGGTCCAGGCACTCCAGGGCCTGGAACTGACCATCCGGCAGGGCGACCTGGTCGCCCTGGTCGGCGCCTCCGGCAGCGGCAAGTCGACCCTGCTCACCATCCTCGCCGGGCTGGACGTGCCGACCGCCGGCACCGCCACCGTGGCCGGCTGCGACCTGCTGGAGATGTCCGTCAAGGAACGGCTGCGCTACCGGCGCGAGGTGGTCGGCTTCATCTGGCAGCAGACCGCGCGCAACCTGCTGCCCTTCCTCACCGCGGCCGAGAACATCGCCCTGCCCATGCAGTTGCGCGGCCGCCGGTCGGGCACCACCGGCGCGAAGCGGCAGGCGGCCCGGGTGGCCGAGTTGATGGAGGCGCTGGAGATCGGGGAGCTCGCCCACCGCAAGCCCAACGAACTCTCGGGCGGCCAGCAGCAGCGGGTGGCGATCGCGGTGGCGATGGCCAACAACCCGCCGGTGCTGCTCGCCGACGAGCCCACCGGTGAGCTGGACTCCGAGACCGCCGGGGTGATCTTCGAGTCCTTCCGCACCGTCAACCGCGAACTCGGCGCCACCGTCGTCATCGTCACCCACGACCCGATGGTCGCGGGCGAGGTGCGCCGCACCGTCGCCATCCGGGACGGCCGGACCAGCAGCGAGGTGCTGCGCCGCACCGTGACGGACGAGCACGGCGAGGAGTCGGTCAACGAGCGCGAGTACGTGATGCTGGACCGCACCGGCCGGGTGCAGCTGCCGGTCAAGTTCCTGGAGGCGCTGGGGATGGAGCACCGGGTCGCGGTCGACCTCGCGGCCGACCACATCGAGGTGCGCCCGGACGACATCGCGGGGCACTGACCGGGGTCCGGCCTCCGGTGGCCGGGTCACGGGTCGTCGGCTTCCGGTGGCCGGGTCACGGGTCGCCGGCTTCCGGTGGCCGGGCGCCGGTTTCGGGGAGACGGCTTCCGGGCGACGGCGGCCCACGGTGTCAGTCGTCGTCGCCCATCCGCCGGAAGAGGCCGCTGTTCTCGGCGTCCGAACGGAGGTCGGGCGGTGTCTCCTCCGCGGCGCGCTCGCCGCGCGACGCGGAGGTGCACAGGGCGAAGACGAGCAGGGCACTGGCCGCCACGGCGAGGATGCCCAGTGCGGTCAGGACGCGTAGCCAGGTCAAGGTAGTGCCTCCTGGGGGACGGTGCGGGGAACGCTGCCGGGGATGTATCGGCAGGCGGGCCCGCACGGTCGAGTGCCCACGGACGGTTCTTCCCGCCGGGTGCCGGGCGAGCGGTGGCCCGCTTGGGCGCTCGAAGCACGGCCGGGGCGTGTCACGCCCCCTCGCGCGCCCCTGCAGTGGCGGCGGTCCGGCCGCTGCCGCCGGTCGGGCCCTTGCCGCCGCCGGTCGGGCCCCTCCAGTTGCCGGGGCGGCCGCGGTCGGCCGCCAGGGCGCGCAGGAGGCCGAGGTCCGGCTTCCCGAGGCCGTTCAGCGGGATGGCGGGCAGCAGGAGGACGGTGTCCGGCGCGCACCGCGTGCCGCCGTGCTCCCGGCTCCAGCGCCGCAGTTGCCCGGCCGTCGTCCGGGAACCCTCCGCGAGGGCCACCGCGGCGTGGACCCGCTCCAGCCGGTCCGGGTCGGTGGTCGTGAACATCACCGCCTCGTGGACGTCCGGGTGGGCGCGCAGCGGCTCCTCGACCTCGCGGGGGAACACATTGTGCCCCTCGACGATCGCCATCGGATCCCGCCGCCCCGCCACCGTCAGGTAGCCGGCGGCGTCCAGGCTGCCCAGGTCACCGGTGTGCAGCCAGCCGTCCCGCAGCATCGCGGCGGTCGACTCCGGGTCGCGCCAGTAGCCGACCATCGCCGTCGGCGTACGGACGCAGATCTCCCCGGTCCGCCCCGGGGGCAGCTCCGCCCCGTCCTCGTCCAGGACACGCACCCCGGTGTCCGGGTACGGGCGCCCGGCGGTGACCAGCAGCCGGGGGTCCAGGTGCTCGTCCGGGCTCAGCCGGGCGACCGGCCCGCACTCCGTCAGGCTGTAGGTCTGGTGCAGCACCCGGCCCAGCCGCCGGGTCGCCTCCGCCAGCCGCCGGGGCGAGGGCGGGCAGCCGGTGTAGCCGACCCGGCGCAGGCTGCCGGTCTCGGTCGCGGGTAGCAGGGGATGGTCCAGCAGCCGGTACAACAGGTGCGGCGGCAGGTACATCCGGGACACCCGGAACCGCTCGACCGCCGCCAGCACGGCCCCGGCGTCGAAGCCCTCCTGCAGCACCACCGTGCCGCCCGCCGCCAGCGCGAGGTCGGCGGTCGTGCCGCCGCCGTGGCAGAGCGGCGTGCACAGCAGGAACGTCGAACCGGCCGGCAGCAGCGGGCGCGGCGGCCGCGCGAAGCGCCGCAGCACGCCCTTCGGCCGTCCGGTGGTGCCGCCGGTGAACCGCACCGCCATCACGTCCTCGGGCCCGTACCGGGGGGCGAACGGGGCGGCGGAACAGTCGGCGGCGAGCCCCAGCAGGTCCTCGCCGAGCCCGAGCGGCGCCGGGCCGAGGGACAGCAGGGCGGCCCCGGGCACGGCACGCGCGACCCCGGCGGCCGCGGGCGAGCAACGCAGGGGGTCGAAGACCAGCGCCGAGGTCCCGGCGAACTCCGCCAGCGCCACCTGCTCCGCCACCGGTCCGTCCGGGAACGGCATCGCCACCCGGCAGCCCAGCAGGTTCGCGGCGAGCCGCACCAGCAGCGCCTCCGGCCGGTTCCCGGCCAGCACCGTCACCCCGTCCCCACGCCCCAGCCCGACCCGCTCCAGCGCCCGGGCCGTGCGGTGGACCGCGTCCAGGCAGTCCTGCCCGGTCAGCGAGGACTCCCCGGCAACCCCGGACCGGACCGCCATCCGCCCCGGGTCCCGCGCCAGCCCGTCCAGCACCAGCCCGGTGTACGTCGAAGCCACATCCGCCATGACCCGCCTCCCGTCTGACGGTGCGTCAGCCTAGTGGACGGGCGGCCCGGGAGCGCACCGCGGTCGCCCGGATCCACAGGAGCACCGTCGGCCGGGCGCGGACCGGGCTGCCGGACCGGACGCGGCGCCTGGGCACCATCGCCGGGAGCAGCCCCCGGTGCGGGGGTGCCGGCGCGCGGGTGACGGCGAGGGCCGGGGGTTGACGAGGGGCAGCCGCGCGCAGTTGTTAGGGTTCCCGGTCGGACGGAAACGGGGGAAGCGGGGGAAACGGTGGGCGGCGGGGTGGACGCGGTCGTGGTGCCGCACGCGGTGGTCGACCTGCGGGGCGAGGCCGGGGCGGGGTTCGTCGTGGCCTACCCGGCGGACGCCGTCGTGGTCGTGTCCGGTCTGCCGGGCGCCGGGAAGAGCACGCTGCTGCGCCGGTGGTCCGGGACGGCGGTGCGCGCGGTGGACCCGCGGACCGTGCACGAGGCCTGCGAGGCGGTGATGCCGGCGAGCCTGCCGTACGCGGTCTACCGGCCGTGGGCCCGGCTGGAGCACTTCCGGCTGCTGCGCTCCTCGGTGCGGCGCGGCGGGCCGCTGCTGGTGCACGACTGCGGCAGCCGCGCCTGGATGCGGCGCTGGCTGGCCCGGGAGGCCGGCCGCCGCGGTCGCGAACTGCACCTGGTGCTGCTGGACGTCGGCGCGGCCACGGCGCTGGACGGCCAGCGAGCCCGCGGCCGGCACTCCTCCAGCCGGGTGTTCGCCCGCCACCACCGCGGCCTGGAACGGCTGTTGGACGCCTTCACCCGGCACGTGCGCGTCGGCGGGCCGCTGCCGACGCCCGAGGCCTCCTCGGTGCTGCTGCTGGACGCCGCCTCCCGCTCCCGCGCCGAGGCGGTGCGCTTCGGGGTGGACCGCTGAGCTCAGCGGTGGGCGCGGCGCTCGGCCTCGGCGTGCCACCAGCCGGGTGGGGAGGGCCCATCGACGGCGGCGGTGGGCTGCTCGGGGTGGAGCCCCAGTGGGCGCAGGGCATCGGCCGAGACCTGGACGTCGAACCAGCCGCGTCAGTGTCCGTCCGGGCCGATCCCACAGGTCAGGCCCCAGCGCACCGAGTTCGTGGCGAACGGCATCCAGTCGATGCCCCGGTCGCGCAGTCAAGCGCGGACGGCGGCCCACGGGGTGAGGCGGCCGGGCAGGTTCTCGTAGGCGGCGACGGTGATCCAGTCGGTGTCGGGCTCGCGCATGGGGACATCCTGCCAGGGCGCGGCGCCGCCGGGGCCGGAAAATCCGCTCGCACCGGGCCCGCCCCCGGCCCTACGCTCGGCGCGCCGGACGCGCAACGCGCAACGCGCAACGCGCAACGCGCAACGCAACACGCACCACGGAGCGCAGGGGGACGGATGGGCAAGGCCGGAGCCGTACGGGCGGCCAACGCACTGGGCGTGCGATGGGTCGAGCGGACCGACCCGGCGGAGGGGACGGTCCTGATGCCGGCCGGTGTCTGGCCGCTGCTCGGGCTGCTGGCCCCGGCCGGGAGCCCCGAGGTCCGGGGCGAGTTGGCGCAGGCGCTCGGCATGCCGCCGGAGGCCGCCGCCGACCGTGCCCGGGACCTCCTCGGCCTGCTGCGGGACGTCCCGGCGGTCGGCTCCGCGCTCGGCCTCTGGACCTCGCGGCGCCTGCGGCCGCGCCCCGAGTGGCTGTCCGGGCTCCCGCCGGCCCTGCACCGGCGGCTGACCGGTGACGTGCCGGAGGACCGTCGGCAGCTGGACGCCTGGGCCAGGAACGCCACGGACGGCCTGATCGACGCGATGCCGGTGGAGGTGGACCGGGACACCCGGCTGGTGCTGGCCGCCGCACTCACCGTCCGCACCGACTGGATCCGCCGCTTCGACGAGGTCCACGGCGTGCCGTACGGCGTGGACGACGCCTGGGGCGAGCCCGTCCGCTACCTGTCGCGGTGGACGTCGATGCTCGACCGGGTCGCCGTCCTGGAGACGCCGGCGGGCCTCGTCACCGAGGCCAGGGTGCTCGGCTACGGCGACATCAGTGTCCACCTGCTGCTCGGCGAGCCCGACGCCCGGCCCGGCCGGGTGCTGGCCGCCGGGATCGAGGTGCTGGGCCAACGACACCGGCGTACCACCGCCGACCGCCTGCCCGACGGCGCCCCCGGCCCCGGTCTCACGATCGCCCGGATCGCGCGGTACCAGCCGGAGGACCTGCTCTCGGTGATCGTCCCGCAGTTCACCGTCGAGGCCGACCACGACCTGCTGGCCCACAAGGCGGTCTTCGGCCTGAAGACGCTGAGCGCCCGCTCCGAGACCGAGCACCGGCTGCCCGGCCTCGCGGACGGCGAGCCGCTGTACCTGAACAGCGCCCGCCAGCGGGCCACCGCCACCTTCGGCCCGCGCGGCTTCCGGGCCGCCTCGGTGACCGCCCTCGGGGTGGCGATCGGCGCCGCCGCGACGACCCGCCGCCCGCCCTACCAGCAGCGGATCGCCCGGGTCGGCTTCGGTCGCCCCTTCGGCTTCCTCGCGGTCCACCGCACCTCCGGTCTGGTCCTCGCGGCGGGCTGGGTCACCGAGCCGGACCGGGAGGCCGAGCGTGAGCCGGAGACCGACCCGTGGGAGGAGTGGCAGGAGGAGGACTGACGGACGGACGGGGAACCGAGGGACGAACGGGGAACCGACGGACGGAACCGACGGGTGGGGGACGGACGGATGGATGGCCGTCGGCCGGCCGGGGTGCGTGATCACCACAACACCCCGTGGCGGCCTGCGCGCTGACAGACTGGGAACAGCACAGTCCGTCACGGAGAGAGGCCACACCCCGCATGCCCAGCAGCGCTGCCGTCGACAACCCGTGGTTCCGCCGGTTCAACCCGTCCGACTCCGCGCCCGCCCGGGTCGTGATCTTCCCGCACGCCGGCGGCTCGGCCAGCTACTACCTGGAGTACGCCAACGCGCTGGCGCCGCACGCGGACGTGCTCGCCGTCCAGTACCCGGGCCGGCAGAACCGCTTCCTGGAGCCGACGATCAGCTCCGTGGACGAACTCGCCGACGAGCTGTTCCGCGAGCTGCAGGACTGGACGGACCGGCCGTTCCTCTTCTTCGGCCACAGCATGGGCGCGGCCGTCGCCTTCGAGACCGCGCGGCGCTTCGAGCGCCACGGCGTGAAGGGGCCCGAGCGGCTGTTCGTCTCGGCGGGCCGCGCGCCCTCGCTTCCCCGGGACAGCGAGGTGCACACGCTGCCGGACGACGAACTGTTCGCCGAGATCGTCGAACTCGGCGGCACCGACGAGCGGATCCTCGACATCCCCGCGCTGAAGGAACTGATCCTGCCCGCCCTGCGGGCCGACTACACCGCCATCGAGACGTACCGCTGCGCCCGGGACGCGACCGTGTCGGTGCCGATCACCGGCCTGGTGGGGGAGACCGACCCGAACGCCACGGTGGAGCAGGTCGGCCAGTGGGACCGGCACACGACCGGCGGCTTCGACCTGCGAGTCTTCCCGGGCGGGCACTTCTACCTGGCCGACCGGATCGCCGAGGTCGTGCAGCTGGTCGTCAGCCGCCTGCACGGCTGAGCCTGCCCGGAACCGGCCCTCCGCACGGGTGACCGAACCCCGTCGGCTCGGCTACTGTGCCAGCGTGACGGGCCGTCAGCGGACGGTCAGCAGAGCACCGGGAGGCCGTGTTGCGCCGGATCGCCGTCGTCGGAGCGGGCCAGGCCGGCCTGCAGTTCGCGCTCGGGCTGGTGGCGGACGGGTACGAGGTGACGCTGGTCGCCGAACGCACCCCCGAGCAGGTGCGCGGCGGTCGGGTGCTGTCCACCCAGGCGATGTTCGGCCCGGCGCTGCGGATCGAGGCGGCGGCCGGGCTGGACCTCTGGGCGGACCGGGCGCCCGCCGTCTCCTCGGTCGACGCGGTGCTGGTGGCGCCGCCCGCCGTCCGGGCGCTGGAGTTCACCATGACGCTCGACGAGCCCGCCCAGTCGGTGGACCAGCGGCTCAAGCTGGCCGGGTGGCTGGAGCTGCTGGCGGAGCGCGGTGCCCGGGTCGAGTACCGCGCGCTGGACCGGGAGGGACTGCACGAACTGGCCCGCCGGCACGAGCTGACCGTGGTCGCGGCCGGGCGCGGCGAACTGGCCGGGATCTTCGACCGCGACGCCGGCCGCTCGCCGTTCGACCGGCCGCAGCGGAACCTGTCCTGCCTGTACGCGCACGGCGTCGACGCGCCCGACCCGGCCGCTGGGCCCAGGGCCCGGATGCACGCCTTGCCCGGCCTGGGGGAGCTGTACCTGCAGCCGGCGCTCACCCACTCCGGTCCCTGCTCGGTCCTGCTGTGGGAGGCGCTGCCCGGCAGCCCGCTGGACGTGTTCGGCGACGACCCGGCGCCCGACGTCCGACTGGCCAGGATCCGCGCCCTGTTGGGCGAGTACCTCCCGTGGGAGGCGGAGCTCTGGAGGGCCGCCGAGCCGACCGACGCCGGGGCCGGGCTGTCCGGCGCGGTCACCCCGACGGTCCGCCGCACGGTGGCCGAACTGGGATCGGGCGTGGACGCCGTCCACGTGCTGGGCCTCGGCGACGCGGTGGTGGTGAACGACCCGATCACCGGCCAGGGCGCCAACAGCGCGGCCCGCGCCGCGGAGGCCTGCCGGCGGGCCGTCGTCGAGCACGGCGACGCCCCGTTCACGGCCGACTGGATGTGCCGCACCGCCGAGCGGTTCTGGCAGCAGCACGCCCGCCACGCCGTCGGGTTCACCGCCACGATGCTGACCATGCCGGACCACCTGCAGGGTGTGTTCGCGGCCGCCGCCGAGCGCGAGGAGGTCGCCCGCCGCCTCGCCAACACCTACGCCGAGCCGAGCGACCACGCCGCCTGGCTGGCCACCCCCGACCTGACCGCCGCGTATCTCGCCCCGCAGGGCACCGCGCCGTAGTTGTCGGGTGGGACGCCTCCCGCGTGAGCGCGCAGGAGCGGGCCGAACTGTCCGGCCTCGCGAAGGCCCTTCATGGTCGATCCGTTCGAGGCCGACATCCTCCCGGGATTCCGGGGCGACCTCGACGAGGAGGACCGGGACCGCCCGCTGGACGACATCGCCGGCGCCCTGCCGGACCTCGTCGACCGCGGCCGGATCGAGGTCCGGCGGATCGCGCCCTGGGTCTCACCGACCAGCGAGGAGGGGTACGGGCTCGGAGACCCGGCGCCGGTGGACCGTCTCGCGACCGTCCTGGGGACGAGTCCGGGTGGGAGCCCCCGGCGGACGGCACCTGGGTCGGCGCCCTTGATTCCGGTCGAGAGCGACGCCGGGAAGCGAGACCGACGCCGGGAAGAGGGGCAGCCGCCGCTCGCCGGGGACGGGGACGACGGGGACGGGGACCCGCTGGGGTCCGCCGCACTTGCCCCCGGGCCGTTCCCAGGACGACGCTGGAGGGGAGGACGGCAACGGGTTCGCGAAGCCGCGGGTCCGGGAAGCAGCGGGTTCGGGAGGCGTCTCCCGTGGACGGACACGAGCCCGCGGGCCGGTCCGGGAGCGGTCACCGCAGCGTGCCGCACACGGCCGACCTGCGGGTGGAGGCCTGGGCGCCGACGGCCGAGGGCTGCATCGGCGAGCTGGTGCACGGTGTCGTGCACAGCTTCGCCGACCTGAGCGGTGCGCGGATCGTCGGCGAGCGCGGCTGCACCGTCGTCGCGGCGAGCGACGTGGACCTGCTGGCGGGCGTCCTGGAGGAGGTCGTGTACCGGATGGACGCGCACGGCGAACTGCCCGTCGCCGTGGCGGTCGGCGGCATCGAGGGGCCGGACGGCGCCCGGACCGTCGCGGTGCGGTTCCGGATGGCGGACACCGCGACCGCGGCCCTGGTCGGAGCCGTGCCGAAGGCCGTCTCGCTGCACGACCTGGACCTGTGCGCCGGGCCGCACGGCTGGACCTGCCGGGTCACCGTGGACGTCTGAGCCCGGGGAGTGCCGGAGCGCCGGAGCAACCGGGCGCCGGAGCAGTCGAGCGGCGGATACCGCGGCAGCGGGCGCCGTCCGCGGGAACGGGGTGAGCGAGGTGGAGATCGCACTGACCGAGGCGGGCCGGCACCGCTGGCGGATCGAACCGCGCCCGCCGATGCGGGTGCCCGGCATCGTGTTCGCGTCCGCCGCACTGCTGCCGCAGGCCGCCGGGGACAAGGCGCTGGAACAGGTGGCCAACGTGGCGACCCTGCCCGGGATCGTCCGCGCCTCCTACGCGATGCCCGACGTGCACTGGGGCTACGGCTTCCCGATCGGCGGGGTCGCGGCCACCGACGTCGCCCGGGGCGGGGTGGTCTCGCCCGGCGGGGTGGGCTTCGACATCTCCTGCGGGGTCCGGCTGCTGGCGGCCGGCGTCGCCCGGCACGAACTGGACCACGAGCGGATCCGCCGCCTGATGGACCTGCTGGATCGCACCGTCCCGCGCGGCCTCGGCCGGGGCGGACTGTGGCAGCTGTCCGGGCCGGGGGAACTGGACGAGCTGCTGCTCGGCGGTGCCCGCTACGCCGTCGAGCACGGCCACGGCGTGCCGCGCGACCTGGAACGCTGCGAGGACGGAGGGGTGCTGGACGGCGCGGCCCCGGGGGAGGTGAGCACCCGGGCCGTCGAGCGGGGGCTGCAGCAGGTCGGCAGCCTCGGCTCGGCCAACCACTTCCTGGAGGTACAGGCCGTCGACCGGGTGATCGACCCGGAAACCGCGGCCGCCTTCGGACTGCGGCCCGGCCAGGTCTGCGTCATGATCCACTGCGGCTCGCGCGGCCTCGGCCACCAGATCTGCACCGACCACGTGCGCGCCATGGACCGCGAACTGCACCACCACCGGATCGACCTGCCGGACCGCCAACTCGCCTGCACCCCGGTCGACTCGCCGCGCGGCCGCGCCTACCTGGGCGCGATGACCGCCGCCGCCAACTACGGCCGCGCCAACCGGCAACTCCTCTCCGAGGCGGCCCGCCGCGCCTTCGCCACCGCGCTCGGCGTCGGACTGGAGCTGGTCTACGACGTCTCGCACAACCTCGCCAAGCTGGAGACCCACGAGGTGGACGGCGCGCCCCGGACGCTGTGCGTCCACCGCAAGGGCGCCACCCGAGCGCTGCCGCCCGGAGACCCCGACCTGCCCGCCGACCTCGTCGACGCCGGCCAACCGGTGCTGGTGCCCGGCACCATGGGCACCGCCTCGTACGTCATGGTCGGCCTGCCCGGCAACGAGGCCTTCCGCTCCGCCTGCCACGGCGCCGGCCGGGTGCTGAGCCGGCACCAGGCACTGCGCACGGTGCGCGGCGAGCAGCTCGGGAGCGATTTGGAGGCGCGGGGCATCGCGGTGCGCCCCGCCTCGTGGCGGGCGCTGGCCGAGGAGACCCCCGAGGCCTACAAGGACGTCGACGCGGTCGCCGCCGTCACGGAGGCGGCCGGGCTGGCCCGGCAGGTCGTGAGGCTGGTGCCGCTGGGCGTGTGCAAGGGGTGAACCGGGTGCCCGCCGCCCGCCTTCGCTTCCGCCGCTGCTTGCCCCCTGCCCGCTCTCTGCCCGTCGCCGGTCCGCCGCCCGTCGCCGGTCCGCCGCCCGCCTCCGGTCCGCCGCCCGCCGCCGGTCCGCCGCCCGCCTCCGGTCCGCCGCCCGCCTCCGGTCCGCCGCCCGCCGCCGGTCCGCCGCCCGCCTCCGGTCCGCCGCCCGCCTCCGGTCCGCCGCCCGCCTCCGGTCCGCCGCCCGCCTCCGGTCCGCCGCCCGCCTCCGGTCCGCGCGTCGGGGCGGGCCGCCGGTCCGTGTCCGGGGCCGGGCTGCACCCGGTCGTCCCGGCCGGGTCTCTCGACAGGCCGTCCCGCGGGCGCTTTGATGGCCGACGCACCCGTCACAGGAGGTGGTCCATGCCAGGCAACGGAACCGGGCCGGTGATCGAGCTGACCTCGCTCACCAAGCGGTACGGCAGCACGGTCGGCATCGAGGGACTGGACGTGTCCGTGGCGGCCGGCGAGGTGTTCGGCCTGCTCGGCCCCAACGGCGCCGGGAAGACCACCACCCTGCGCTGCCTGGTCGGCCTGCTCGGCCCGACCGGCGGCCGGGTGCGGGTGCTGGGCCTGGACCCGGTGGCCGACCACCGTCGGCTCGCCCCCTCGATCGGCTACCTGCCCGGCGAACTGCGGCTCTACCCCGAACTCACCGGGCGCCAGACCCTCGACCTGCTCGCCGCCCTCCAGGGCGCCCCGGTGCCGCGCCAAGGGGAGCTGTGCGAACGGCTGAAGCTCTCCCGGGCCGATCTGGCGCGCCCGGTGGGGGAGTACTCGCGTGGCATGAAGCAGAAGCTCGGGCTCGTCCAGGCGCTCCAGCACCGGCCCGCCGTCGTGGTGCTGGACGAGCCGAGCGAGGGGCTGGACCCGCTGGTCCAGGAGACCTTCTACGAGTTGCTCGCCGAGGAGACGGCCGCCGGGCGGACCGTCCTGCTCTCCAGCCACGTGCTGCCCGAGGTGCAGCGCACCTGCGGCCGGGTCGCCATCGTGCGGCACGGCCGGCTGGTGACCGTCCGCTCGGTCGCCGAACTGCGCGAGGCCCGGGCCCGGAAGGTCCGGCTGGTCCTCGCTGACGGGCTGGGCGCCCGGCCGCTCGGCGCCGCCGAGCGGTGGTCCCCGCGCTGGGACGGCGGGCGGGTCGAACTGCTGGTGCCGCCGGACGAGGTGGTCCCGGCCGTGCGCGGCCTGCTGGCCGAACTGCCGGTGGCCGACCTGACCGTGGAGGAGGCGGGCCTGGACGAGGCCTTCCTCGACCTCTACCGCTCGGACGACGACGGCTCGGACGACGACCGTGCGACCGGCGACCCCGATGTCCGGAGCCGTGCCGGCGGCGCCCGTCCGACCGGCGCCCGTCCGCCGACGACCGAGGAGCAGTCGTGAACCCGGGCACCGTCAGCCGCCGCCTCCCCCTGGTCTGGCTCGCCCTGCACCGGCGCCGCCGGATGCTGCTGTCGCTGCTGCTGGGCATGGTCGTCTTCGAGACCCTGATCGTGGTGATCGCCGGGACCGTCGCGCCGGGCGACCTCTTCGGCGCCGCCCGCCGCAACCCGCCCGGTGCCTTCAAGGCGTTCAGCGGTTCCAACGGCGACATCTCCATCGCCAGCTACCCCGGACTGCTCGGCGCCGGACTCACCCACCCGTTCTGGATCGCCCTCCAGCTCACCGTGATCGGCTCGCTCGGTGCCGCCGCCGTCGCGGCCGACGTCGAATCCGGCACCATCGAGCTGCTGATGACCCGCCCGGTCTCCCGGCGCCGGCTGCTCGCCGAACGGGCGGGTGCCATGATCGCCGCCTCGGTGCTGCTCAACGCCGCCGCCACGCTGACCATCGCACTCGGGGTGGCGTTTTCCCCGAAGCTGCGCGCCGCCGTCCCGGAGGGCGCGGTGTTCACGGCCGGATTGCTCGGCTGCGCCCTCGCGTTCTGCCTGACCGGGCCGGTGCTGGCGGTGTCCGCGCTCAGCCGGCGGCGGGCGTACGTGGTCGGTGCGGCGGTCGTCTTCGGGGCGGTCGGCTTCGCGCTCAACTTCGTCGCGCTGGCCTGGGCGCCGGCCCGGCCGCTGCGCTACCTCAGCCCGTTCCACTACTACGCCCCGGGCGACGTGCTCGGCCACGGCGGGGTGCCGTGGGCGGCGCTGGGCGTGCTGATCGGGGTCGGCCTGCTCGGTCTGCTGGCGGCGTTCCGGCTGCTGGAACGCCGGGACCTGGCGATCTGACCCGGACGGTGCCGGTCGACCGGCACCCCGGTGCAGCGGCCGGGGCGCCGCTCCGGCATGCTGTACCCCCGCCGACCCGGCGGTGATGATCATTCTGCGCGGACGGACCGATGGACAGCAGCGACGACAGACCCGCCCCGCCCCGCGGGGCGCGGCGCCCGCCGACCCGGCGGACGGCCCGCCCGACAGCCCGTGCGACGGACGGCCCGGGGACCCGGCGGGTGCCCAGGGCCCGGGTGGCGGCGCTCCTGGTGGCCGCGGCGCTGGCGGGCTGGGGTGCCGCCACCGCCCCGGACTGGAACGGGCCGTGTGACCCGGGCTTCCCCGGCGTGGACGAACTGCGGGATGCCCTGCCGGTCTTCGCCTGCTTCACCGTGGGCGACCGGACGGCCGCCGGCTACCGGCTCGACGTCCGCTACTCGGGGAAGGAACACGACCCGGAGGAGGCCCTGTCCGTCGCCCGTCAGGAGGCCGGGGTGTTCTGGCAGCGCTTCCCCTACCCGGTGTCGGGCGTGCACATCGACACCACGGCGGCATTCGGCGAGTCGGCGGTCAAGCAGGTGACGCTGGACGCGGGCGAGTTGACGTCGCGGTTCGGCCCACAGTCGGCCGGGCCGGGCGCGCGCTTCCCCGGACAGCCGGTCGGGCGCACCGAGGTCGTGCTGTGGGCGGTGTGCGGCGCGCTGCTCGCCGTGGCGGCGGGACTGCTGCGCCGCCGTCGGCCGGGTCGGCGGTCCGGGGCTCAGCAGGCGCGGGCCGCCGCCAGCAGGTGTTCGCGGACCAGGGCGACGTGGGGGTTGGCGGACCCGGCCGGCCGCCGGACCAGGTAGGCGGTGTTGATCGGCGGGTCGGCCGGCTCGTGCAGCAACCGCAGCGCTCCGGAGGCGAGTTCGGCCCGGCAGAGGTAGCCGGGCAGGACGCTCCAGCCCGCGCCCGCCGTCACCGCCGCCAGCACCGCCCGCAGGTCCGGCACGGTGAGTGCGGCCCGGGCGTGCAGCCGCCGGTCGAAGACGTGCCGCCAGTAGCGGCGGGCGATCGGCAGGTCCTCGGCGTAGCTGAGCAGCGGCACCTCGGCCAGTGCCTCGGGCAGGTCCCGGCCGGCCAGCCGGTCGGCCCAAGCGGGTGCGGCGACCAGGACGAACTCCTCGTCGGCCAGCGGTTCGGAGAGCAGCGTGCGGCCGCGCGGACGCCGGGTGGCGATCACCAGGTCGTGCCGACCGGCCCGCAGTTCCTCCAGCAGCGGGTCCGTCAGCCCGCCGGTCACCCGGAGCCGGACGCCCTCGGCGACCAGCGGTGCGAGCTCCGCCAGCAGGACGGTGCCGAGGAACTCCGCCGGCCCGGCCAGGTGGACCGGCTCCGGGACGCCACCGCCGCGTCCGTCGGCGAGGCCCGCCAGCTGGTCCAGCGGGACCGCCAGGCGGGCGGCGAGGTCGTCGGCATATGGCAGCGGACTGACCCCGCGCGCCCGGCGCTCGAACAGCTCCCGGCCGAGCCGCTGCTCCAGCGTGCGGATCTGCGCGGTCACCGTGGACTGGGACAGGCCCAGCAGGTGTGCGGCCGCGGTGAAGGATCCGGCGCGGTGCACGGCGAGGAAGGTCCGCAGCTGGTTGAGGTCCAGCGGGCCGGAGCCGGGGAGCAGCCGGTCCTCCGTGCTCGGGCGGCTCGTGCTCGGGCGGCTCGTGGTGGGGCGGTTCGTGGTGGGGCTGCTCGTGGTGGGGCTGCTCGTCGTCCGACCGCTCGCCGTCCGATCGCTCGTCGTCCGATCGCTCATGCCGCGAGGGTACGGGATCCCGATGGCTGGGCCGACCGTGCGAGGCATCGGAATTCCGATGCCTCGCATCGCGTGGCCCATTGGTTCCCGTGGGCCCGCCGGGTCTAGCGTCGACGGTGTGAGCGCCGCGGCGGGGGTCGTCGCGGCGAGGAACGCACCACTGGAGGCACCCACGATGGCCGACATCCTGTTCGTCCTGACCGGCTCGGACGTCTGGACCCTGAACGACGGCACCAAGCACCCGACCGGCTTCTGGGCGGAGGAGGCCGTCGTCCCGTACCAGGCCCTGACCGCGGCCGGGCACCGGGTCGTCGTCGCCACGCCGGGTGGCGTCGTCCCGGTCGCCGACCGGGCCAGCCTGACCGACCCGGCGATCGCCTCGGCGCTGGAGGCGATCGAGGAGTTCCGCCGGCCGCGCGTGCTGGCCGGGACCGACCCGGCCGACTACGACGCCGTCTTCTACCCGGGCGGCCACGGCCCGATGGAGGACCTGGCGGTCGACGCCGACTCCGGCCGGCTGCTGACCGCGGCACTGGCGTCCGGCCGCCCGCTCGGCGTGGTCTGCCACGGCCCGGCCGCGCTGCTCGCCGCCCGCACCGAGGACGGCGGTTCGCCGTTCGCCGGGTACCGGCTGACCGGCTTCACCAACGCCGAGGAGACCCAGGCCGGTCTGGCGGACCGGGCGCCCTGGCTGCTCCAGGACCGGCTGGTCGCCCTCGGCGCGGACTTCCGGGAGGGCGAGGCCTGGGCGCCGCACGTGGTGGTCGACCGCAACCTGGTGACCGGCCAGAACCCGGCCTCCTCCGCGCTGGTGGCCGCCGAACTGCTGAAGCTGCTGCAGGCGTAGCCGCCGCGGGCCGGCCCGCCCGGGCGGTGTGCCAGTCGGTGGTGCGCCCGGGCGGTGCGTCCGTCGGTGGTGCGCCCGGGCGGTGCGTCCGTCGGTGGTGCGTCCGTCGGTGATGCGCCCAGCCGCCGGGCTCGGGCCGGCCGGCGCCGACGGTCGTGGCAGGCTGCCCGGGTAGCACCGCCGCCCGTGACCAGGAGCACCGCCATGGACCGACCCGCCGCCCCCCGCCCTGCCGCCCTCCGACCCGCCGCCCTCCGCCTCGACGCCACCGCCTCCGGACACCCGGCGGGCATCCTGGACGCCGCCGAGCGCGCCGAACGCCGGGGCATGGACCGGCTGGTGGTCGCCGAGACGGCGTACGACCCGTTCCTCCAGCTGGCCCGCGCCGCCGACCGGACCACGTCGATCGAACTGGCCACCGGCATCGCGGTGGCCTTCGCCCGCACCCCGATGACGCTCGCCTACCAGGCGTGGGGGCTGCACGCGGCCTCCGGCGGACGGGCCGTCATCGGGCTGGGCTCCCAGGTCAAGCCGCACATCGAGAAGCGCTTCGGGATGCCCTGGGACCGTCCGGCCGCCCGGATGCGCGAGTACGTGCACGCGGTGCGGGCGATCTGGCACAGCTGGCAGACCGGTGAACGGCTGCGCTTCCGGGGCGAGTTCTACACCCACACGGTGATGACGCCGGTCTTCTCGCCCGACCCGGTCCCGGCCGGGGTGCCGCGGATCCTGCTGGCGGGCGTCGGGCCGCTGATGACCCGCACCGCCGGGGCGGTGGCCGACGGTTTCCTGAGCCACCCGTTCTCCTCCACCGCGTACCTGGCCGAGCAGGTGCTGCCCGGCCTGACCGAGGAGCGGGCGCGGGCCGAGGCGGAGGGCGCCGCGTGGACGGAGCGGCCGTTCGAGGTCGTCGGAAACGTGCTCACCGCCGTCGGACGCACCGAGGAGGAACTGGCGGCCGGCCGCGCCGCGACGCGCGAGCGGCTCGCCTTCTACGCCTCCACGCCGGCCTACCGTCCGGTGCTGGCGCAGCACGGCTGGGAGGACCTGCAGGAGGAGTTGCACGCCCACTCGGTGCGCGGGCGCTGGGCGGAGATGGCCGCGCTGATCGACGACGAGGTGTTCGACGCCTTCGCGGTGTCCGGTTCGGTCGAGGAAGTGGCCCGGGAGGTGCGGCGCCGGTACGCGGGCCTGGTCACCCGGCTCTCCGTCAGCCTGCCCGAGGACGCGGACCCGGAGCTGGGCCTGGACGTCCTGGCAGCGGTGCGCTCCCTGGACTGACGTCCGGAGCGCGGGCCGTGCAGTGCGGCACCGACCGGTGTGGTCCGGAAACGGGCGGGACACGAACGATGTGGGTCGTCGATCGGGCGATGGGTGATCAAGTCCGGGCAGATTCGGGCAACGGGTTTCCGGTGGTGAGGGCGGGAGGCAGGATCGCGGTGACAGGCCGGGCCAGGCGATGAGGCGTGGCCCTCCGGGCCTGTCATGTCTTGGCCAGCCGTTCCTTCCCTGGCCATCCGCTGCCGATCGTGGGGGTACCCGCGTGTCCGTGTCCGACGACCGCCCCGCCGACTACGACCTCGCGGAGCGCTGGGACCCCGTCGAGGCCGCCGAGGCCGACGAGTTGGCCGACCTGGACGAGTTCCTGCGCGTCTGCGCCGAGCTCACGGGCTTCGACGTGCCCGAACTGCGCGCCACCGGCATGGCGGACGAGCACCACCGCACTGTGCTGGCCCACCGGGTCCGGGATGAGCACGCCCTCGTCCACCTCTGGTACGTCGGCGCCTGGCCCGGCGAGGCGCCCGGCTCCGCCCGCGCCCACGACCGGGGCCTGGTCTGGCGGACCTTCCGGGCCGCCCCGCCCGGGGCCGCCGCGCCCGGGTACGGCAGCTGGGCCGACGCGCCCCGGGGCGCGTCGGCCCGAGGGGACGAGAGCCGGTGACCGCCCACTGGGACGCCGTCGTGGTCGGCGCCGGCTTCGCCGGGAGCCTGGTCGCCCACCGCCTCGGCGCACAAGGGTGGCGGGTGCTCGTCCTGGAGGCGGGACGACCCGCGCCCACCAGTGCCGAAGCCTCGGCCGCCCACCGCGCGGCCGGCGGCGGACCACCCACCTCGCCCTACCCGCACAACCCCGAGGCGCCGTCACCCGACGTCACCGACCTCACCGGACTGCCCGGCGGCGGCTTCACCGCCACCGGACACCTCCGCCAGTACGGGCCGCTGCCGTACGCCAGCGGCTACCTGCGCGCCAACGGCGGCACAGGCCTGCTCTGGACCGGACTCGCCCCGCGCATGCACCCCGAGGACTTCCGCACCGGCGACCTCGGACACGGCCGCAACTGGCCGATCGGCTACCACGACCTGGAGCCGCACTACCGCGACGCCGAGTACGAACTCGGTGTCGCCGCCGACGCCGGGGAGCAGCGCAGCGCCGTCGGACTGCCCATCCCCGACGACTACGCCTTCCCGATGCGCGCCATTCCCGCCAGCTTCCTCGACCGGCAGCTGGCCGGCGCCCTCGACGGCCGGACCGTCCGCGACCCCGTCGTGCCCGGGCCCGCCCGGCTCGCCGTCACCCACACCCCGCACGCCCGCAACGGGGTGCGGACCACCGGGGTGCCGGTCCGTCCCGGCTCCGCCGACGGACCGCTCTGCGCGGGCAGCGCCGGCTGTGTCCCGGCCTGCCCGAGCGGCGCCAAGTACACCCCGCTGCGCACCCAGGCACGCTGGGCTTCCGGGGTCGAGCTGCGCACCGGGGCCGTGGTCGCCCGGGTGCTCGCCGACCCGCGGACCGGGCGCGCCGGGGGAGTCGAGTACCTGTCCGGCGGTGCGACCCACCGGGTGGCGGCGGACCTGGTGGTGCTCGCCGCGCACGCGATCGAGAACGCCCGGCTGCTGCTGCTCTCCGGTCTGGCCGAGCGCAGCGACCAGGTCGGGCGCAACCTGATGGACCACCCGGCCCTGCTCACCTGGGGCCTGATGCCCCGCCCGGTCGGCCCCCACCGGGGGCCCGGCTCCACCAGCGGCCTGGAGGCCTTCCGCTTCGGCCCCGGCCGCGACCGCCGGGCCCCGTTCCGGATCGAGATCGGCAACTGGGGCTGGTCCTGGGCCGGTGGGCCGCCGGAGGCGGAGGCCGCCGCGATGCTCGCCGCCGGACTGCGCGGCAAGGAACTGCGCGAACGCCTCGGCGACCGGCTCGGCCGCCAGTTCTCGCTCCAGTTCGAACTGGAACAGCCCGCCGACCCGGCCAACCGGGTCACCCTCGACCCGGACCGGCGCGACCCGCTCGGCCTCCCCGCGCCGGCCGTCCGCTACGACCTGTCCGACTACGTCCGCGAGGGCATGGCCTCCGCCCGGGCCGTCTCCGACCAGCTCTTCGCCCTGCTGGGCGCCGAGGACCACACCGCCTACCCGGCGGAGGGCTGGCCGGGCCGGCTGGAGCACCGGGGAGCGGTCCACGGCTACCGGGGCGCGGGCCACGCCGGCGGCACCCACATCATGGGCGACTCGCCCGCCACCTCCGTGGTCGACCACTGGCAGCGCTGCTGGGACCACCCCAACCTGTACGCCGTCGGCTGCGGCTCCATGCCCTCGCTCGGCACCTCCAACCCCTCGCTCACCATGGCCGCGCTGGCGCTGCGCAGCGCCGAGCGGATGCACCGGGACCTGCTGGAGCTGCACCGGCCGGCGACCGTCACGACACCGGCCACGTCCCGTACCCCCGAACCCCCTTCGTCCTCGGAGCCCTCATGACCGGCCTGCCGCTGCCGCCCGTACCGGAGCCGTACCACCTGCCGTTCCACTACGGCGCGCTGCACAACATCGGCGTCGACTACCTGGTCGACCACGAGCGGGCCCGCGAACTGCTCGGCAAGCGCCACCCCGGGCTGCAGGCCGCCGCGTTCGACGGCGGGGCCTGCGTGTCGCTGAACTACCAGCTCTACTTCGCCCAGTACCCGAACGGCGGCGGCATCACCCAGGAGTTGGAGATCAACCTGATCGCCCACCCGCTGTTCGCCGAGGACCGGATCCCGGTGGTCAACTACGGCCAGTACGCCCGGGGGTACGACCAGACCAAACTGCTCGGCATCGCCCGGCTGCACGTGCTCTGCGACAACCTGCTGGCCATCGACGCCGGACGCCGGCTCTACGCCGAGCCCAAGCACCCGGGCTGGTTCGAGACCACGCTGCCCTCCCTCAACGCGCCCGCCGTGCGCGAACGCTGGATCGTGTCCTGCCGCCGCGCCGGCCTCGGGCCCGACGGGCTGGACCGCCACGACAAGGAACTCCTCGCCCTGGACGTGAACCTGGCCGGCCTCACCCCCGAAGCGGTCAACAACACCCCGATCACCGGCTACGGCACCGACGACGAGGGCAAGCTTCTCGCCGGGCCGCTCACCGTGTACCAGCCCTACCGCTACTACGCCCTGGACGACCGCACCGCCGACCGCGTCCGGCTCGACCTCGGCAACCCCGCCGAGGAGTCCGCCCGCGACCTCGCCCACCTGATCGCCGACGCCCCGGCCGCCGGGGTCTGGACCTACCAGTCCCCGCCGGTCGCCGCCCACAACCGGGCCTACTACGTCCGGTGACCGCGGAGCGCTTCACCCCCGGGAGTACCGCCGTCCGCCGGGACATCGCGTACGGCCGGGTCTGGACGGCCATGCCGTACACCGTCCTCGCCGACGACGGCGCCGACCTGACGATGACCGCCCGCCCCGGCATCGCGAGCCTGGCCCCGTCGAGCTGGACCACATCGCGGCGGGCGGGCGACGTCGCGGTCCGCAAGCGCGGCATCGACGACCTCGCCGCCGGGCAGTGGGAACTCGACCACTGGGTCTGGCGCGACACCGTGGTGCTCAGCCGGTTCGTCGCCGGCGAGCCGTACAGCGTGCACCGCTTCCTGACGCCCGAGGGCCGGCCGCTGCGCTGGTACGTCAACTTCGAGCGTCCCTACCGGCGGACGGCCATCGGCATCGACACCCTCGACCTCTTCCTGGACCTGGTGATCACCCCCGATCTGGCGACGCACACCTGGAAGGACGAGGACGAGTACGCCCAGGCCCGGCGCCTCGGCCTGATCGACGAGGCCACCCACCGTCAGGTGGAGCGCGCCCGTGAGGCAGCCCTCGCCCAACTCCTGGACCGCAGCGGACCGTTCGCCCCCGCCCCGGACGCCTGGACGATGCCGCCCCCGGGTCCACTGCCCGTCCTGCCGGCCGCGACCCTCAGCACCCCCGCGGGGTGAGTCGGCGGCTGCCTGCTAGGGTCACGCCTCGACATGAACGACACCAACCCGACGGGCACCGCGGACACGACGGGTACCGCGAACGCGACCGGCAATGCGGACCCGACGGGTACCGCGGCGAGGGCCCTGGTGAACGCCGCGGACGCGATGGACGACATCGAGGCGCTCGGCCACCTGCATGACGGCGGAGACTACCGGCGGCTGGCTGAACGGACCTCGAACCCGGACGTGCTGCGCCGACTGGCCCAGGGCGAGTACCCGTTCGTCTGGCACGCGATCGCCAAGAACGCCGCCGCGCCCACCGACCTGCTGGTCTCGCTGTCCCTCCGGCGCAACACCACCTGGAACGAGAACTTCCTGCTCGAACTGATCGCCGCGCACCCCGCCCTCACGGTCGAGGCGTTGGACGGGTTCATCGATCTCCTGGCCACGCGGCTGAGGGAGGACGCGCGCCCGTACGCGGCGGTGCTGGAACTGGCCCGGAGGCCGGAGCCCACGGCCGAGCGGCTGCACTGGCTGGTGCACCTGCCCGGGGCCTCGGCCCGGTTGCGCCGGGGAGTCACCCGGGTGCTGGTGGCACGGCCGGACCGGTGAGCGCGGACGGCGCCTCTCCATCGGCCTGATGCGCGCCGGGCCGATCCGTGGGTGCGGCTGCGGCCGGCACCCGGGACCAGCGCCCGGCGAGGACCGTTCCGACCACCAGCTGCAGTTGGTGGTAGAGCATCAGTGGCAGCACCATCAGCCCCGCCTGCGACCCGAACAGGACCGTGGCCATCGGCAGGCCGTTGGCCAGGCTCTTCTGCGAACCGCACAGCACGGCCGCGATGCTCGCGGACCGGTCGAGCCCCAGCAGCCGCGCCCCGAGTGCGGTGGCCGCGAGAGCGGCGGCGAGCAGGGAAAGCAGCACCGCGAGGAGCCCGAGCAGGGCGGCCGGCGTGGCCAGGCGCCAGATGCCCTGGGCCACCGCCGCGCTGAACGCCGTGTAGACCACGAGCAGGATCGACACGCGGTCCACCGGGGCCAGGGCCCGCCGGTGACGGTCCAGCAGCCCGCCGATCCACGTTCGCAGCAGCTGCCCCAGCAGGAACGGGGCGAGCAGTTGGAGCCCGATCCGCAGCAGGCCGTCGGCGGACAGCTCCGTGTGCGAGCCCAGCAGCCGGGCCGCCAGCAGCGGGGTGAGGAACAGCCCCGCCAGGCCGGAGTAGGTGCCCGCGCAGATCGCCGCCGGGACGTCGCCCCCGGCGGCGCCGGTGAGCGCCACCGAGGACTGCACCGTCGAGGGCACCAGGCAGAGGAACAGCACCCCGGTCTGCAGCGGTGCGGTCAGCGGTACCGGGGTGAGCAGTGCCGTGGCGAGCCCGAGCAGCGGGAAGAGGACGAAGGTGGCGGCCAGGACCAGCCCGTGCAACCGCAGGTGCCGCAGACCGGCCAGCGTCTCGTGGGTCGAGAGCCGGGCGCCGTAGAGGAAGAACAGCAGTGTCACCGCGAGGTCGCAGGCCGACCCGGCGACCCGCGCCGACCCGCCGGAGGCCGGGAACAGCGCGGCCAGGCCGACCGTCCCGGCCAACGCCGCCAGGTACGGATCGAGCCACCGGGGCACCTGCACACGCGCGCCAAGCGCAGGCCGGTGTTGCCCCTGGCGGCGTTGCCCGTGCCGGCGTTGCCCGTGCCGACGCTGCCCCGGCGGTCGCTCCGGCTGGTCCCAGCCTGCCGGACGGTCGGTCACGGACCGCCTCCCGTCACCGGGCGGCGCGCGGGCCCGGCCAGTGGCGCCGGACCCAGGAGACCGCCGACCAGCGAGCCCGCGCCGTCGTGGTCGCTGCCCGCCGAACCGCTGCCGTTCTGGAGATTGGCCGTCCGGTCGATCTCCAGCCACGAATCGGCGTTGGAGTTGTCCACGACGGTGATCAGGGACCCGCCCGCCGCCGCGGGTGCGGCGCCGGCCGCGAGCAGGGCGCACGCTCCGGCCACCCCCAGCACACCGGCCCGCAGGGCGGCGGCCGCCGAGGGCGGGGCGGGCCCGCGCCGACCGGCCGTCACACCGTCACCGCCGTCAGCTCCCGGGAGCGGGCGATGTTCCGCTCCAGCAGCTCGGTGGACTCCCGCACGCCGATCTGCCGGTCCTCCTCCGCCGCGGCGGGCAGCCGCCCGTCGGCGACCTTCAGCCCGGCCAGCGCCTCCTCCATCGCCCGGTGCGCCGCGAACAGGCACGGTGTGCTGTAGATGGCGACGTCCACTCCCAGCTCCGTCAGCTCCGAGAGCGAAAGCCGGGGGGACTTGCCGCCCGCGATCTGGTTGAACAACAGCGGCTTGTCGCCGACCACCGCACGGATCCGGCGGATCCACTCCTCGCTGCGCACGCCGTCGACCAGCACCACGTCGGCGTCCGTCGCGGCGAGCGCCCGGGCGCGGCGCAGGATGTCCTCCTCCTCGGTGGCGTCGGTGCGGGCGACCACCACGAGGTCCGTCCGGTTGGCGAGGACGAGTTCCAGCTTCTCCAGGTACTCCTCCAGCGGGAGGACCTGCTTCCCGTCCGCGTGACCGCAGCGGCGCGGCCGCTTCTGGTCCTCCAGGATCACGCCCGAGGCGCCGATGCGTTCGAGCCTGCGCACGACGTGGCAGGCCACCTCGGGATCGACGTAGCCGTCGTCGATGTCGACCAGGAGGTGGTGCCGGGGGAAGGCGCCGCGCAGCCGCTCGACGAAGCCGACCATGTCCGGCCAGGCGATGAAGCCGATGTCGGGCAGCCCGTAGTAGGAGGCCGCGAAGCCGAAGCCGGAGACGAACATGCCGTTGTAGTGCTCGGCCGCGATGGAGGCCGAGTACATGTCGTAGACGCCGATCAGGGGCGTGGTGCCGGGGCCCGCGATCTCCGCGCGGAGGCGCTGTCCGGGGGCGTCCGTCGTCGTGGTTCCGTGGAACAAGGCCTTCTCCTCATCCGGATGACTTTGCCTGAACTTGGTGTCCGCTAGACCAAGCTGAGGTGTCATCACTATGTGGCCTTTAATGTTCCGTGGGCAAATCTTTAAAGGAGGTTCCTTCGTTGGAGTGAAGGTATCGGCGACAATAGGAAAGGCGTAAAAAACGTTCGTATGCCGCAGGGGGCGTCAAGGGTTCCGGGACGGGAAGGCCGGCGCGGCTGTTCGGGTGGTCGGGTGGCGCGCGAGGTGCGGCAGGTCCCGGCGGTCGACGGCCGCGAGGGGGTCGGCCGGGTGCCGGCCCGTACGTCCGGAGCGGGAGCGGGCACCGCCCGCTCCCGCCGACCGCCGGGCGCTGACCTGCGGCGGTCCGACGGTGGGCGGTCCGACGGCGGACGGGCGGGGCGGGGCAGGCGGACCGGCCAGGCGGGCGGACGGGCCGGGTGGGTGGAGAGGCCGGGCGGCAGGGTTCAGGCGCTGGCCACCGGCGGCGCCGCGCGCCGCTCGCGCAGCGTCCTGAGCATCCTGCGGGTCGCCTTGGTGGCGACGGGCGGCAGCAGCTCCAGCGCCAGCCGGCGCGGGGCGGAGCGCAGGACCGGGGCCTTGACCTGGTAGTTGAGGCGCAGGACGCGCGCCCCGGCGATGGTGTCCTCGTCCACCGTGTAGCCGTCGGACCGCCAGTCCCGCGCCAGCAGGACCTGCCGGGCCGCCGCGGCGTCGCCCCAGGTGCCGTAGAACTTCATCGGCGTGAGCAGGACCGGGCGCAGTCCGCCGGTGAAGACCGCCTCCCAGACCGCCGCCGAGACGCCGGGGGTGTGCTCGGAGCGGTAGTCGTCCAGCGCGACCAGGCCGTTCCCGGTGAGCGCGGCCCGCGCGACGGCGATGTCGCCGGCGACGTGCTCGTACAGGTGGGAGGCGTCGACGTGGACGAACCGGCAGCTGCCGGCCGGGATCCGGCCGTCGGCCAGTACCGAGGTGGGCGCCTGCACGATCTCGGGCAGTTCGCTGTGGAAGGCCAGGTAGTTGGCCTCGAAGGCGCTTCGGGTCAGCGTCTTCCGGTAGGACATGTCCATCTCGGCGGCGTTGTCCTCGTCGCCGGCTTCGGAGTCGAACAGGTCGCAGACCGTCAGCCGCTCGCCCGGCCGCAGGTGGTCGCCGAGCAGGACGGCGCTGCGGCCCAGGTAGCTGCCGAGCTCCAGGATGTCGCCGGTGACGCCGGCGGTGGTCTGGGCGGACAGCAGGTGGCCGAAGGCGGCCCGATCGAGACTGAAGAACCAGCCGGGGATGTCGTCCCGCTTCATCGGTGCGGGTCGGGCGGCTGTGGTCTCGGCAGTGGGCACGGCGGCCTCCAGGGGGACGGCGGGGCGCGGTGGCGGATCACGCCGCGGAGGGACGCCGAGGACGTGAGGCGGATCATCATAGCCACGCGGGGGCCCGCTGGGGCCAGGTGTGGAAGGACCTGATTCCGTTCGGCCGTTCGGGCGTCGGGGCGTTCCGGGAGGGCGGCGGCGTCCGGGTCAGGCGGGCCGTCCGGGGCGCTCCAGCTCCGTGATGGTCTCCGTCAGCCAGGCCCGCTCGGCGGCGGTGGAGGCCCGGGCGACGAGCAGCATGCCGCGCCGGAACGGATTGGGCTCCTGTTCGGCGCTGACCGGCCGGCCTTCCCCGTCGTAGAAGAAGCTGCTCGGCGCGTCCAGGAAGGCCAGCCGGCGGCGCAGGACGGCGGCCTGCCGGGCCGGGTCGGCGAGGTGGTGCAGGAACGTGGTGAGCGTGAAGAACCGGATCTGGTCGGTGATCTCGGCCTGTTCCGGGTCGGCCAGCCGCCGCAGTAGCTCGGCCCGGCCGTCCTCGGTCGGTTCCAGGGTCTGGCGCGGCGCTGCGCCGGTGCCGGGTTCGCTGCGGCGGGAGAGCAGGCCGGCCTTCTCCAGCCGGGCGATGGCGGGGTAGAGCGCGCCGTCGCTGACCGGCCGGACGTGCCCGGTCAGGCCGGTGATCCGGGACTTGAGTTCGTAGCCGTGCAGCGGCTGGTCGTACAGGAAGCCGAGGATCGCGAGGGTCAGCACGGTCGGGGCCCTTCCGTCGGAGCGCGCCGGTGGAGCGGTCATGATATCTCTTGCCGATGTACCTCGAATCGATGTATCTCTATTCGAGATGTCCGTCCGGGCTCCGGCCGAAGGGCCCCGAGCGGGCCCCGGACGGCGGAACAGGGGAGGAATCATGCGCGGGCATCTGTCCCGACTCACGGCGCTCGCCGTACCCGTCTACGCGGAACTGCTGTCCGGGGTGGTCGCCTCGGTGATCGGCACGCTCTGGGTGGCCGGCCTCGGCGGGGCCGCGGTCGCCGCCGTCACCTTGGCCGGAACCGTCGAGAACCTGCTCCTCGGGCTCGTCCTGGTGGTCGGCTCCGGCACCAGCGTCCGGCTGTCCCGCGCACTCGGCGCCGGCGACCACGACGAGGCCGCCCGCACCACCAGCGCCGCCTGGTGGCTCTGCGCCGCGGGCAGTCTCGCCCTCGCCGTCCCCGGCTTCCTGCTCCGCGACCGGCTCGCGGGCGCCTTCCTGGACGGCGAGGCCGCCGCCCACGCCGCCGCGTACCTCACCGTCGCCTTCCCGGCCTTCGCGCTGTTCTTCGGTCAGCGGGTCGCCGACGAACTGTTCAAGGGCGCGGGCGACACCCGCACCCCGATGCGGATCGCCCTGCTCTCCAACGCCCTGCTGCTCGTCCTCGACCCGCTGCTCATCCTCGGCGCCGGCCCGTTGCCCGCCCTCGGTGTACCGGGCGCCGCGCTGGCGCTGGCCGCCTCACGGGCGGTCGCCCTCGCCGTCACCCTGCGGCTGTTGGTGCGGCCGCAGCCGTGGCCCCGGCCGGCCCGGGCCGCCGGGGCAGTGCGCGCGGCGGCGGCGCGGATCGTGCGCGCGGGCACGCCGTTCGGCCTGGACTTCACCGCCCGGATGGCCGTCGGCACGGCCCAACTCGCGCTGCTGGCGGGCTTCGGCGTCGCGGCGGTGGCCGGCTACGGCGTCGGCTACCGGGTGCTGCTCGTCGTCACCATGGCCTTCTACGCGCTGCGTCAGGCCGCCGCGATCGAGGCCGCCCGCCTCACCGGGGCGGGGGAGGACGGCGCGCTGCGCACCCTGCACCGCGCCACCGGACGGCTGGCCGCGCTCGTCGGTGCGGTGGCGGCGGTGCTGTCCGCGACGCTCGCCGCCCCGCTGACCGCGCTGTTCACCGACGACCCGGCGGTGGCGGCGCAGTCCGTCGGGTTCCTGCGGATGGCGGCGCTCTACCTGCTCCCGTACGCGCTGGTGGTGGCCCTCGGCGGGTTCCACCAGGCGGCGGGTGCCGGCCGCCCGGTGGTGCTGTCCGTCCTGGCCGGCCTCGGCGCCCAACTCGTCACCTCGGCCGCGCTGTCGGGGCCCCTGGGAGTGTCGGGCGTCCGGCTCGGACCGGTGGTGGGCGCGGTCCTGCAGCTCGCCCTGCTGGCGGCCCTCGCACGGCCTCGGGCGTCGGCTGCACCGAAGCGACCGGCTGCACCGAAGCGACCGGCGGTACGGGAGCAACCGGCGGTACGGGA
Source organism: Kitasatospora sp. NPDC048545 (assembly GCF_040651155.1). Lineage (NCBI taxonomy): Bacteria > Bacillati > Actinomycetota > Actinomycetes > Kitasatosporales > Streptomycetaceae > Kitasatospora > Kitasatospora sp. NPDC048545. The sequence goes on along the minus strand of NZ_JBEZIQ010000012.1, from coordinate 89,805 downwards.
GCAGCCGTCGGCCTCGCGCCCCGCGCCCGCACCGCACCCGGCGCCGGCCGACGAACCGAGGGTGCTCCGAAGGGCCGAGTGACCCGCGGCGGCCGCGGCGCCCGCCGAGTCGCCGCCCCGGACCGGCGCGGGCACGGAGGGTGCCGGCTGTGCGAGGGTGGCGGGCATGGCATTCACCCCGGACGGGCGGCCGATTCCGCCTGCGCACGCCGACGAACGGACCATGCTGGAGAGCTGGTTGGAGTTCCAGCGGGCCACGCTCGCCACGAAGGTCGCCGGACTCGACGACCGTCAGGTCCGGCTGGTCGCCGTGCCACCGTCGACGATGACCCTGCTGGGTCTGGTGCAGCACCTCGCCGAGGTCGAACGCACCTGGTACCAGCGGGTGTTCGCCGGTCTGGAGGTGCCGCCGGTGTACGGCGCCGACAACCCCGACGGGTACGTTCTGGACCCGGGGCGGGGGGCCGCCGAGGCACTGGCGCGCTGGCGGGCGGAGATCGACCTCGGGCGCGAGCTGACCGCGTCGGCGTCCCTGGACGCCGCGGGCCCGCTCTCCGCCGGAGCCGCCGCGGCGCTCGGCTCGGAGACCGTCTCGCTGCGCTGGATCCTGGTCCACCTGGTCGAGGAGTACGCCCGCCACAACGGCCACGCCGACCTGCTCCGCGAGTGCGTCGACGGCGTCACGGGCGTGTGACGGACTCCGGTGCCCGTCCGGTGCCGTCCGGCAGCCGTGCGGCGAGCAGGGTCCCCGCCGCCGCCAGGGCGGCCATGGCCAGGGCGGACGGCGTCAGCGCGGCGCCGGGGTCGCCGCTGCCGGTGGTGGTCGTGGCCAGGGCGATTCCGAGGGCCGGGCCGACATTCAGCGCGGTCTGCTGCAACCCGCCCGCGACGCCGGCCTCGCCGGTGGACGCGCCCCGTACCACCAGCGCGGTGGCCGTCGCCATCACCGCGCCGAAGCCGGCCCCCAGCAGCAGGAAGCAGACGGTGATCCCGACGGTCCCCGAACCGGGGCCGAGCCGGGCGGTGAGCAATGCGCCCGACGTGACGAGGACCGTCCCCACCAGCACCACGGCGCGCTCGCCGTGACGCTTGGCCGGCCGGGCCGAGGTCGCCGCCGCGAGGATCATCGCCACCGCGAGCGGCGCCGCCCGCAGTGCGCTCTGCAGCGGGTCGAGCCCCAGCACGTCCTGCAGGTAGTACGTCGCCGGGAAGAGCACGCCTTGGAGCGCCGCCGAGGTCGCGAGCAGGACCCCGAGCGGCGGTGCGACCGCCGGCGAGCGGAGCAGGGCGGGTGGCAGCAGTGGACGGGCGGTGCGCCGCTCGTGCCGGGCAAGGGCGAGGCCGAGCACCCCGGCCACCGCCAGGCCGAGCGCGGTGCCGGCCGACCAGCCGGAGTCCGGCAGGGCGACCAGGGTCTGCACGAGGCAGGCCAGGGCCAGTGCGAGCAGGGCCGCACCCGGCAGGTCGAGTCCGCCGCCGGGTGTGGCCGCGGCCGGTCGTGCCGCGGACGGCACGGCGAGGACCGCGAGCAGTGCGGCGCCGGCGGGCAGGAGGCCGATCAGGAAGACCGACCGCCAGCCGAAGTGCGCGGTGAGCGCTCCGCCGACCAGGGGCCCGGCCGCCGCCGCGAGCCCGATCGCCGCGGTGCGCACCGCGATCGCACCGGCCAGCCGGTCGGCGGGCCAGGCGGTGCGCAGCATGCCGAGGGTGGCCGGCTGCAGCAGGGCGCCCGCCACGCCCTGGACCACCCGCAGTGCGACGACCCAGCCGATGCCGGGCGCGACGGCGATCGCGGCGGAGCTCGCGGCGAAGCCCGCCACGCCGAGGGCGAAGACGCGGCGGTGCCCGTAGCGGTCGCCGAGCCGGCCGGCGAAGACCAGCAGGGCGGCGACGGTGACGAGGTAGCCGGTGCCGGCCCACTGGGCGGCGGCGACGGAGGCGTGCAGGTCGCGCTGGAGGACGGGCCGGGCGACGGTCAGCACCGTGCCGTCGAGGGCGACCAGCACGGCGCCGGTGATGCTCGCGGCGAGGGTGAGCCGGCGGTGGAGCCGCGGTGTCACCGGGCGGCCGGGCCGAGGTGGGCGTCCAGCACGGCGCGCAGCAGCGGCTCGACGTCCTCGCTGCCGGTGATGAGCCGAAGGCTGCCCCAGGTGCGCAGCTGAGCCAGGCCGTGCAGGTTGGACCACAGGGCGGCGGTGGCGGTGGCCGGGTCGTCGCCGTCCGGGTGCACCTCGGAGACCAGGCCGACGAAGGTGAGGAACAGCGGCACGCTGGTGCGGCGCAGTTCCGCGCCGCTGCCCTCCAGCAGGTCGTGACGGAACATCAGCTCGAACATGCCGGGGTTGGCGGCGGCGAAGCCGAGGTAGGCGCGGGCGAGCGCGTCGAGGCGGCTGCGGGCGTCGCCGCCGGTGCCGGCGGCGAGGGCGTCGGCACCGGCGAGCGTGTCGGTGAGCCGGCCGAAGCCCTGCTGCGCGATGGCGGCGAGCAGTTCGCGGTGGGTGGGGAAGTAGCGGCGGGGCGCTCCGTGCGAGACCCCGGCGTGGCGGGCGATCTCGCGCAGTCCGAGTGCCTGGACGCCCCCGGTGGTCACCAGTTCGACGCCGGCGGCCACCAGCCGGGCGCGGAGGTCCCTGTCCTGATCAGTCATGGACACTGTCTACCAGGGTGGCGTAGACAGTGTCTACTCGCCGTCGGCCGGGTGCCGGGAGCAGAATCGGCGGCATGGACGAAGGCGGCGAGTCGGCCTGCCGGCTGGAGCGGGTGTGCCCGGAGTGCGGACGGCTGCGGGAGCGGCCCGGTCCGGAGCCGTGCGAGAACTGCGGTGCCACCGGCGACGACCCGCCCCGCGGTGCCGGACGGACGTACCCGGGCGACAGCTGAGCCCACCGACAGGGCGCGGAGAGCCGGACCCCGGCCCGGCCGCTCGGCCGGACCGGGGTGGCGCACGCCTGGACGGCGGGCGGCGCTACTGCGCCGGCGGCTCGTCCCGGAACTGGTTCTTCATCTGCTCCTGGGCGGTGTCCACCTGGCTGCCGTACGTGCCCTGGGTGTGCTCGTCGACGGTGTCACCAGCCTTGTCGACGGCCTTGTCGGCCTGCTCCTCGTGGCCCTTCAGCAGGCTCTTGAGCTTATCCATCATGGACATGTGGTCACACTCCTGGATGAGACGGCCCCACTCCTCCAATATCACCGCGCATCCCCCCGCGCGCATCCCGCGGGCCGCGCGGCGGGCTTGGCAAGGCGATTCCGGTCCTGTCAAATCGTGAGTTCACGGCCCGTCGGAAGGAGTCGCCCTGATGCTGCGCACCCGTCGCTCGACCTCCCCGCTCGACCGCTCCACCACGAACGACCGCGCCACCCGGCCGGACAGTGCCACCCCGTTACCGCGCTCACGCGGCGCCGCCGCCCGGCGCGGCGCGGGCGCCGCACTGACCGTCGCCACCCTGGTCACCCCGCTGCTGCTGGCCGGTGCCGGGAGCGCGGTGGCCGACCCCGACCCGGCGCGCAAGGGCGCCAAGCTGGCCGCGCGGCTGGTCGAGGCGAGCGACGCCGAGACCGCCCGCGACACCCTGGCCGCGCTGCAGCGGATCGCCGACCGCAACGACGGTACCCGGGTGGCGGGTTCGAAGGGCCACGAGCAGTCCGCGCAGTACGTCTACGACCGGGCGCGGCGCGCCGGACTCAAGGTGTCCAAGCAGGAGTTCGAGTACACCTTCTTCGAGGCCCGGACCCAGCGGCTCGACGTGCTGTCGCCGAAGGCCGAGTCCGTCCCCGTGATCGCGATGACGTACTCGGTGAGCGGTCCGGACGCGGGCCTGACCGCCGAGTTGGCCGTCGCGCCGGTCAGCGCCACCACCGGCTGCGCGGCCACCGACTACCCGACGGGCGGGTTCACCGGCAAGGTCGCCCTGATCCGGCGGGGCGGGTGCAGCTTCGCCCAGAAGCAGGCCGCAGCGGCGGCGGCGGGCGCGGCAGGCGCGCTCATCTACAACAACGCCGAGGGTGACCTCAACGGCACCCTCGGGGACCCGACCGCCGGAAAGGTCCCGACCGGCGGCATCACCAAGGCGGCCGGTGAGGCACTGGCCGCCGGGGCGGCCGCCGGGCCCGTCCGGGTGACCCTCGACCTCCGCACCTTCATGGAGCCGCGCAAGACCTGGAACGTCATCGCGGAGACCCGCGGCGGCGACCCGGCCAACACCGTGATGGTCGGGGCGCACCTCGACTCCGTCCCGGCCGGGCCCGGCATCAACGACAACGGCTCCGGCTCGGCGGGCATCCTGGAGGTCGCGGAGAACCTCAACGTCCACCCGGTGAAGAACAAGGTCAGATTCGCCTGGTGGTCCGCCGAGGAGTTCGGCCTCAAGGGCTCCGAGGCGTACGTGGCGTCACTCTCCGAGGCGGACCGGAAGAAGATCCGGCTCTACCTCAACTTCGACATGATCGCCTCCCCCAACTACGCGCAGTTCGTCTACAACGGCTCCGGCAGCGCCGGCGGCGGCGCGGGCCCCGAGGGCTCGGCGCAGATCGAACGCGACATCACCGGCTACCTGGACGGCCTCGGCCTGCCGCACGACCCGACCGCCTTCGACGGCCGCTCCGACTACGGTCCGTTCATCGACGCCGGCATCCCGGCCGGCGGCACCGACACCGGCGCCGAGAAGATCAAGTCCCCGGAGCAGGCGGAGCGTTACGGCGGCACGGCGGGCACCGCCTACGACACCTGCTACCACAAGGCCTGCGACAACCTCGGCAACATCGACATGGACGCCTTCGACGTCAACATCGACGTGATCGCCAACGCCGTGGGCACCTACGCCTGGGACCTCTCCTCCCTCCAGCGGCCCGTACCGGCGCCGGCCCCGACCGGGAAGTCGGCGGCCGTGGGCGCGGGCGGCCCCGGCACCAGCGGCACGAACGACGCCGGGGTGGGCGGCTGCGCCGACGACGTGGCGGCCTGATGCCCGGGTGGGCCCGCTGCCGTCCTCGGGCGGCGGGCCCACCCGCCCGCCGTACGCACCGCGAACGCCGCCTCCGATCGTGCCATCGCTCCCTCCCCTCCGTCATCGTCCCTGATGGGCGCCGGTGCGGTCACCGTAGCGGAGACCACTGACAATCCGGCCCCGGGCCTGTACGGTGCCGCGCGGAGCGCATCCGCCGAGACCCGGTGGGTGCGCCGAGCCCGGTCCTGCCACCATGGGACCGAGATCACGACACCGTGACACCCTCGGAGGAGTCAGCAACATGAGCACGCACTACGACGTCGTCGTCCTCGGCGCGGGCCCCGGCGGCTACACCGCCGCCGTCCGCTCGGCCCAGCTGGGCCTGAAGGTCGCGGTCATCGAGGCCAAGTACTGGGGCGGCGTCTGCCTCAACGTCGGCTGCATCCCCTCCAAGGCCCTGCTGCGCAACGCCGAGCTCGCCCACATCTTCACCAAGGAGGCCAAGACCTTCGGCATCAAGGTCGAGGGCCAGGTGACCTTCGACTTCGGCGAGGCGTTCCGCCGCAGCCGCTTGGTGGCCGACGGCCGGGTCAAGGGCGTCCACTACCTGATGAAGAAGAACGGCATCACCGAGTACGACGGCTGGGGCACCTTCGTCGACGACCACACCCTGCAGGTCGCGCTCAGCGGCGGCGGCTTCGACGTCGTCACCTTCGACCACTGCGTCATCGCCGCCGGGGCCACCACCCGCCTGCTGCCCGGCACCAGCCTGAGCGAGCGCGTCGTCACGTACGAGGAGCAGATCCTCACCGAGCAGCTGCCGGAGAGCATCATCATCGCCGGCGCCGGCGCGATCGGCGTCGAGTTCGCGTACGTGCTGCACAACTACGGCGTGAAGGTCACCATCGTCGAGTTCCTCGACCGCGTGGTGCCGCTGGAGGACGTCGAGGTCTCCACCGAACTCGCCAAGCAGTACCGCAAGCTGGGCATCGAGGTGCTGACCTCCACCCGGGTCGAGTCGATCGACGACAGCGACCCCGGCGCCAAGGTCCGCGTCACCGTCACCAAGGACGGCGAGCAGAAGGTGCTGGAGGCCGACAAGGTGCTCCAGGCGATCGGCTTCGCCCCGCGGGTCAACGGCTACGGCCTGGAGAACACCGGGGTCAAGCTCACCGACCGCAACGCCATCGCGGTGGACGGCCGCGGCCGCACCAGCGTCGAGCACATCTTCGCGATCGGTGACGTCACCGCCAAGCTGATGCTCGCGCACGCCGCCGAGGCCATGGCCGTGATCGCCGCCGAGACCATCGGCGGGGCGGAGACCATGGAGGTCGACTTCGCCATGATCCCGCGCGCCACCTACTGCCAGCCGCAGATCGCCTCCTTCGGCTACACCGAGGCGCAGGCCCGCGAGCTGGGGTACGACGTCAAGGTCGCCAAGTTCCCGTTCACCGCGAACGGCAAGGCGCACGGCCTCGGCCACCCGATCGGCTTCGTCAAGGTCATCAGCGACACCACGCACGGCGAGCTGCTCGGCGCCCACCTGATCGGCCCCGAGGTCACCGAGCTGCTGCCCGAGCTGACGCTGGCCCAGCAGTGGGACCTGACCGTCCACGAGGTCGCCCGCAACGTGCACGCCCACCCGACGCTGGGCGAGGCGGTCAAGGAGGCCATCCACGGTCTCGCCGGTCACATGATCAACATGTGACGCACCGTCCCCGACGTCCGGGCGCACCCGGCCGGACCCGGTCGGACGCCGCACCGCGCCCCGCCGAGCAGCCGCTCGGCGGGGCGCGTCGGGTACCCGGGCTCGGTGCCGTCCTGCGGTCAGGCTCGTCCCGCGGTCAGGCCCGTCCCGCGATCAGACCGAGCCGGCCGTCGAAGCGCCGGTAGAGCACGCGGCCGCGCCCGCTGACGGGGTCGGCGAAGAACAGGAACGGCAACTCGGCGTCCACCAGCCGGTCGACGGCCCGCGCCTCGCTCAGCCGGGGCGCGCCGTACGGACTGAGCGTGATCGGCGCGGTCCGGCGGCCGGGCGGTCCGGCGGCGACGGTGCGGGCCAGCCGGTAGCCGGTCGGCCCGACGCGGTAGACGACGGCGTCGGTCTCGGTCGCCGGATCGGTGAACAGGTGGATGTGGTAGTCCATCGCGTCCATGGTCCGGGCGGCCGCCTCCGGCGAACACCACACCAGCGCGGGCTCCTTGCGCCGGACGATCCGGGCGTCCCCGCCGCCCCCGCCGACCCCCCGGTCCGCGGCGGACGGGACGACGGGCGGCACGGCGGACGCGTCGACGGGCGGCACGGCGGGTGAGGCGATCCGGTGGGCGCCCGGCCACGGGCGCGGCGCCCAGGCCCCGGTGACGGACCCGATCCTGCCGCGCAGCGCGTCGGCGGCCCGGTCGAGGGATTCACCCAGCCCGGCGGCGACCTCCTGCACCCGGATCCGCCGACCGTCCACCTCGGCGTTCACCTGCGCCAGCACACCCCCGGCCACGGCCGCCAGCCTGACCCGCAGCGCCTCCACCAGCGTCCCCACACCGGGTGCCACCGCTGCGGCGGCGACCCGGGCCCGAGCCTCGGCCAGGACCTCGCCCGTCAGCCCCTCGAACGCCCCCACTGCGACCAACTCGCCCATCACCAGGCCCTTCCATCCCGTCCGGCGCACTCCGCCGACCAGGATCCCCATCCCCCCGTCGCCCCGGCCAGGGACCAACGACCCCACCCGCTGGGCCGACCGGGCCCACCAGGGAAGGGGAGAACGGGCCCGGGGCAGGGCTCCGCGGGGCGGGTCGCTCAGGCGAGCCGGGTGCGGAGCCAGCCCTTGACCTCGGGGGTGACCGGGTCGGTGATGTCGGTGAACTCCTCGTGCTTGGTGAGGAACTTGGCGACGTACGGGCAGATCGGCACGATCCGCTTGCCGGCCGCGCGCACGTCGGTCAGCGCGTCCTGGACGAGACGGCCGGCGAGGCCCTGCCCGGCGAAGGCGTCGTCGATCTCGGTGTGGAAGAAGACGCGCTGGTCCTCGTGGTCCCGGTACTCGGTGAAGCCGGCGAGCGTGCCGTCCACGAGGATCTCGTACCGGTGCCGCTCGTCCGCGCGCTCGACGACGGTGCTGGTGGGAGTGGTCACGGTGGGGCCCTTCGGTCGTGCGGAGTGTCGCTGGAGTCGATCATGGGCATCCTGCCAGGCCGCCCCCCGGACGGGCCATCCCCGTCCTCGGGAGCCGGGCCGTCCCCGCTGCTCCGGAGCCGGTGCTCCGCGCCTGGTGCTCCCACGCCGAGTGGCCCCGCGCCCGGGCGTCCTCGTGCTGCCCCGCGTGGCGCCGGAGGTGGCGGAGGTGGCGTTGGTGGCGGCGGTGGCAGGCCCGGGGCGCTCGCGCGGGGAGCTGCGGATCCTGGCGGAGATCGAGGACGATCTGCGTGCGGACAGACACGCCGGACCGTGCCCCGAGCACCACGCACGCGGTGCCGGGTGCCGGGTGCCGGGCGGCGTGCTCGGAACGGTCGTGCGCGTGCCGGCCGCCGTGCTGTCGGTGTTGCGGTCCCTTTCGCGGTCCCCGTCGCCGTCCCCGTCCCCGTCGCCGTCTCCGTCATCGGGTCTGCCGCCGGGTCTGCCGCCGGTCAGTGCCACCGCGCACTCAGCGGCCGCGCCGGTCGTCTTCGGCGGGATCCGGGCGCCGGCGCTCGTCCGCGCGGCTGTGCGGACGAGCGCCCGGCACCGAGGGATCGTCCCGTGAGCGCCCGGGCGGGCCGCGGTGGGCCCGCAGGTCGCGGAGTTCGCCGATCACGGCCCAGGCGACCGACACCACCGGCACCGCCACCACCGCTCCCAGGACGCCGGCCAGGACGGCGCCGCCGGTCACCGACAGGGCGATGACCACCGGGTGGATCCGGACGGACCAGCCGAGCACCAGTGGGTGCAGCAGGTGTCCCTCGATCTGGCCGATGACCACGATCAGGGCGAGCACCAGCAGCGCCACCACCGGCCCGCGCGCGGCCAGGGCGACCACGGAGGCGACGGCCAGGGCGATCGGCGAGCCGATCAGCGGGATGAGCGCCGCCACGAACTCCAGCACCGTCAGCGGCAGGACCAGCGGCACCCCCAGGATCGCCAGGGCGACGCCGACCAGCACGGCGTTGGTCGCCGCCACGATCAGCACGCCGCGGGTGTAGCCCGCGAAGGTGCGCCAGGCCGCGCGCCCGGCCCGGTCCCAGACGGTACGGCGGCGGGGCGGCAGCTGCCCCTGCGCCCAGGACCACATCCGGTCGCCGGAGTGCAGGAAGAACACCGAGCAGAACACCGCGAGCGCCAGCCCGGTGACCAGTTCGACGGCCCGGCCGGCGCCGCTGAGGGCGGTGCTGACCAGCGTCGAGCGGTGGGCGGAGATGAAGTCACCGATCTTCGCCCGCAGGTCGGTGACGGTCCCGGGCCGCAGGTGGAAGGGGGCGCCGGTCAGCGAGCGGTCGATCCGGCCGAGCCCACCGCGCACCTCGTTGCCCAGCCGGTTCCACTCGTCGGCGACGGTCGTCCCGACCAGCGCCAGGACCCCGCCGATCACCGCGAGGGCGCAGAGGAAGGCGATCAGGACGGCGAGCGAGCGGGGCATCGCCCTGGCCAGCAGGTCGACCAGCGGGCGCAGCACCGAGGTGATGACGAGCGCGATGAACACCGCGATGACCGGCAGTTCGAGCCGGCCGAGGACGTCGACGACCAGGTAGGCGCCGACGCCGAGCAGCCCCAGCCGCCAGGTGTACCCGGCGGCCGTCCGCAGTCCTACGGGGACGTGTTCCACGGGCCCGGCCCGGTCCGCGGGCGCCACCGGGGCCCGGCGGCGCGGTGCCACCCGGGGGCGTCTGCTGCCGAGCGGTACGGCCCGCCGGTTCGGCCCGGGGCCGTTCATCCGCACGGGTGGCCTCCCTTAGGTCCTGTCCGGCTCCTGGGTCCAGTCCGGCGGGGGCGCGGCCCGCCCCGCGACGTCACGGGTGTGCGGACGGCATCGGCGGGGACGGATCATCGAAGCCTCCCGGGTGGAATTCCTGCTCCCAGCGTCTCTCCGGCGGGGACTCTTCGTACACCCGCACCTGAATGCCCGCCGTGCGCACGTCACCGCGGCGGGTCGCGGGCGGGCGGGCGGGTCGCGGGCCGTGCGGTCGGATCCGGTGCCGGCGACCGGCAGCCGGCACCCGTGCCTCACGGCCGTGCCGCTCCCGTGACCGCCGGCGGAGCGGACGGTTACCGGGCGCTGGCCGCCAGGGCCTCGCGCACGGTGAGCAGGCAGGGATCGCAGTACCGGTCCGGTGCGGCCTCGACGGCGGTGTTGTCCCCCGCCGGGACGACCCGCTGGGACGGCTCCAGGAACCGCCCGCACAGCGACGACGTCGCGTCGTCCTTCGCCACCACGTGCCACACCACGGCGGGCGGGGACACCGCCGGGTCGTGCTCGGCCCACATCTCGTACACGGCGCTACCTCCGGATCGCTGGGGCTCGGTCAGTCCATGCAACCCCGGGGTCCGCCGAACGGCCACCGGGCCGGACCCGGTGGGATGGTTGTCGGCCCGGTGGGGCCGGAGGCCGCTCCGGGGTGCGTGGATCCGCCGGCCCCGGGGACGCGCGCCGAGTGGCGTCGGGCCCCGCGCCGGATGCCCGGTCTGCGCCGCACGGCCATGGCGGCCCCCGGACGGAGTAGCCGGTCTGCTGCCGTCCGTGCGCCTGCCCCCGCTCGGTGGTGGCGACACGACTGCCCGGCCGGCCCCGCTCACCCGGGCGCGCCGAGCCGTAGCCGCACGGCCAGGTGGGGCCCCTGCGCCTCGCGCTCCTGCTCGACCGACCCGCAGAGGGCGGTGAGCACCGTCAGCACCCGTTCGACGTCCTCGTGGCCGCCGAGCAGGTCCGCGTCGATCCTGCCCGCCAGGGTGATCGCCTGCGCCGGTGTGGCCCGGTCCCGCCCGCTGCGCGCGTCGAAGGCCTGGGAGAACAGGTGCACGCCGGCTGGTGCCGCGCGGGGCGGGGCACCAGCCGGCCGCGGGCCGGCCACCACCCGGGTGCCCTCCGAGGTCATGGCCGGCGGGTCTTCCCACACGTTGCCGACCTGGGTGCGTCCGCGTCCGGTGTGGTTGGGGAAGACGGTCTCCAGTGCGTCCAACACCGTGTGCGCCGCCTCCGGCGGGCCGTCGCCGAGGCGGACGAGCACGTGTCCGGCCGCCAGGGGCAGGCCCATGACCCCGTCTCCTTCCGGTGGGATTCGCTCCCTTCCGTTCTACGGCCGCAGACACGGCCTGCGCACCCCGGGCGGACGGCGGCGGCACCGTCCCGACCGCCCCGGAACGCGGACACCGCCGGGCCCTCGACGAGGACCCGGCGGTGTCGGTATGCCGGCGCGTGCGCGCTGCGGACGGAGCGTCAGGCGCGGCGGCCGCGCCGCCGCCGGGTGACGAACACCGCGCCGCCGCCGAGCGCCAGCAGCGCCACGGCCGTGATCGCGATCGGCACGGTGTTCGAGTCCGCGCCGGTGGTGGCCAGCGCCGGACCGGAGGCGCTGCCGGTGGGCGCCGCGACGGCGGTGCCGCTGCCGGTGCCGTCCGTCGGGCCTGCCGGAGCGGAGGCGGAGGCCGTGGCCGAGCTGCCGCCGGTGGGCTGACCGGTCGGCGTGGCCCCGCCGGCGGGCTGGCCGGTGGCCGGGTCGAGCAGGAGGGTGGCGGCCTGCGGGGACTTGAAGTCGAACATGCCCTCGATGGAGGCGGCGTGCTCGTCGAAGGAGGCGTCGCCGATTCGGCCGGTCTTCCAGTTGTCCTCGACGAAGCGCAGGACGGAGGTCTGGTCGGTCAGCGTGTGGTCCACGAAGTTGGCCTTGGCGTACGGGGACGCGACCATCAGCGGCAGGCGCGGGCCGTAGCCGCAGCGGTCGGCGTAGCCGCCCGCGCCGCCGTCCTTGCCGCACTGGCCGGGGCCGTTGAGGCTGTCGTTGGCGGCGTCCCGCGAGCCGTTGACCGGCTCGGCGAACTTGTGGTCGTACCAGCCGTCCGAGTCGTCGTACGCGATGACGACGGCGGTGGAGGCCCAGTCCTTGGACTTCTGGAGCTTGTTCAGGGTATCCACGACGAAGTGCTGCTCGTCCAGCGGGTCGGAGTAACCCGCGTGCCCGTCCTGGTAGTTGGCTGCCTTCAGGTAGCTGACGGCGGGCAGGTTGCCGTGCTGCAGGGCGGCGTCGAAGTCGGTCAGGTCGTACTGGTGGTTGGCCTGGCCGTTGTGCCCGACCTCGTCCACGTCCTTGGGCGCCAGGTGCTTCGGGTTCGCGGTGGACTTGTAGTACTGGAACGGCTCGTGGTGCGGGTTGTAGTCGGTCTGCGACGCACCCACGATGTTGTCGTGGGCGGCCCCGCAGACGGCCTTGCCGTCCTTCTCGCCGGTCGGCTTGAACCCGCCCTGGAACCAGCCCCAGCTGACACCCTTGTCGTTCAGCAGGTCGCCGACGTTCTTGCCGGTCATCACCAGCTGGTTGTGCTGGGGGCTGGAGCAGTCGTCGTAGCCCGGGTCCGGGTCGTTGATGACGGTGCCGACGCCGTTGGCGTCCGGGGAGGAGACCACGTAGGCGTCGGTGGTCTTCTGGCCGGTCTTCGGGTCGACCGGGTAGCCGCCGTGGGTCTGACCGGTGACCAGGTTGAGCGCGCCGGGGGTGGACGGGCCGTAGGTGGTGCCGAAGAAGCTGTCGCTCATCGCGAAGCGCTGGGCGTAGTTCCACAGGGCGGTGACGGTGTTGCCGTCGTAGTAGTCCATCACCAGGCCGGGCTGGGTGAACATCGGCGCCTTGCAGCTCTCGACGTCGGTGTGCTCGACGAACTTGTCCATCTTGCCGCCGTCGAAGGCGAGTTGCTCGTCCTTGTAGGTGTGGTCCTGGTCGCAGGTGACGGCCTGGGACGGACTCAGCCGCTTCGGGTTGGTCCCGTTCGGGTTGTGGTGGAGCAGGTCGTCGGAGAGGCCGTCGACCTTCGGGGTGCCGGGCTTGGCGGTGAACTTCACCTTGTCGTCGGCGGTGTTGGCCGCGTTCGGGTAGGTGCCGAAGTAGTGATCGAAGGAGACGTTCTCCTGGAATATCACCACCAGGTGCTTGATCGGCGTGGCCGTCTGGGGGCCGTCGGCCGCGAAGGCCGCGGGCGCGCCGCCGAGGGCCGCCAGGGAGACCGCGCCGAGCAGGCCGGCTCCGGAGCGGAGCCACCGTGTGCGGGTGGGGACTGCGTACATGGTTGGTACCTCGAACGTCAGGTCATTTTTTTCGGAGTCGGGCCCCGCCGGTGGATCTTGGGCGGCGGGGCGCCACGAAGGTAGACGGGCGAGGTGAACGCAGTTTACATGTACACGTGAACGCCGAACCAACGGGGGTGGTACGAGGGGGAGCGTTCCGGCTTCGAAAAGGTTCGGATGCGTCGGAAGCTTGACGGCGTGTCGGATGTGTGACGGCCCGTCGGGTGACCGGTGACCGGTGACCGGTGGCTCGCGGCCGACGGGCCGCCGGTCTGCGGCCGTCAGCCGGTCATGGTCGCCTCGACCCCGGCCAGGACCAGCGCCAAGCCCGCCTCGAAGCCCTCGTCGAAGTCCCGGAACATCACCCGGCCCGCCTCGGCGGCCAGCGGGTGGGCGGCCAGGCGCTCGGCGCGGGCCTCGACGTCGTAGCCCTCGTCCCCGTCGAAGGGGTTGGGGCCCATGGCCTGCTCCTCGATGACGTAGCCGATGGTGTAGCTGTACGCGGTGTACCAGGCCCGGGTGGCGGTCGCCATGGTGAAGCCGGCGTCGATGAGCAGGTGCAGCGAGGCGTCGAGGCCGGCCGCGTACGAGGTGTCGGTGAACCGGGCGCCGCTGTAGACCTTCGCGCCGTCGCGGTGGCGCAGGAGTTCGGCGCGCAGGGCCCGCATCGTGGTGAGGTACACCGCCCGCCAGTCGGCCGGTGCCTCCGCCGGGCCGCCGCCCGCCCCGGCCGCGCGGGCCGTCATCCGGCGCATGATCTCGGTCGCCATCTCGTCCAGCAGCGCCTGCTTGTCCTTGAAGTGCCAGTACAGCGCGGGTGCCTTGACGTCGAGCGAGGCGGCGATGGCGCGCAGGGTGAGGCCGTCGAGGCCGACCTCGTCGAGCAGTCTCAGTGCGGCGTCGACGACCTGGGCGCGATCGAGCTTGGGGGTTCTCTGCGGGGTCACGCTTGACAGTTTAACGCCGTTAAGTGCACGCTTCCGGCATCGGCTGCTTAACAACGTTAAGGGGGTTGCCGTGACCGCTCGCGGCACGCACACGGACGTCCTGATCATCGGCGCCGGGCCCACCGGCCTCGCCCTCGCGCTCGACCTCGCCCGGCACGGCGTCGCCGCGCTGGTGGTCGAGCGCGGCGCGGAGCTCTTCCCCGGCTCGCGCGGCAAGGGCCTGCAGCCGCGCACCCTGGAGGTCCTGCACGACTACGGCGTGCTCGACCGGGTCCGCGAGGTGGCCGGCCACTACCCGCCCAACCTCTTCTGGAAGGACGGCGAACCGCAGGACGAGCGCCGCATGTACGAACCGGCCGAACCCTCCGAGGCCGAGCCGTACACCGAGACGCTGATGCTGCCCCAGTGGCTCACCCAGCGGATCCTGCACGGGCGGCTGCGCGAGCTGGGCGGAGAGGTCGCGTTCGGCCGCGAACTGGCCGGCCTCGGCCAGGACGAGGACGGCGTGACCGCCGAGTTCACCACCGGCGCCCCGGTCCGGGCCCGCTACCTCGTCGCGGCCGACGGCGGACGCTCGACCGTCCGGCGACTGCTCGGCATCGGGATGGCCGGGGAGACCGTCGACCCCGCGCCGATGCTCATCGCCGACGTCCGGGTCACCGGACTGGGCCGCGACCACTGGCACGTGTTCCCCTCCGACGAGGGACTGCTGGCGATCTGCCCGCTGGGCGGCACCGAGGACTTCCAGCTCGTCGCCGGGTTCCCCGAAGGGACGGCCGTCGACCTCACCCTCGACGGCCTGCGCGCGGCGGTCGCCGCCCGCTCCCACCTGACCGCCGAGCAGGTGACCGAGCTGCGCTGGATCTCCGAGTTCCGCCCGCGCGCCGCACTGGCGGACCGCTTCCGCGCGGGCCGGGTGTTCCTCGCCGGCGACGCCGCGCACGTCCACTCGCCGGCCGGTGCACAGGGCCTCAACACCAGCGTCCAGGACGCGTACAACCTGGCCTGGAAGCTGGCCGCCGTGCTGGCCGGCCGGGCGGACGCCGCGCTGCTCGACACCTACGAGGAGGAGCGCCGCGCCAACGCGGCGGAGATGCTCGCCCTGTCGACCCGGGTCCACCGCGGCGAGGAACGCCGCGGCCGCGCCACCCGGCAACTCGGCCTCGGCTACCGGGAGTCCTCGCTCGCTGTGGACACCCGCCCGGACCTCCCGGAGGACGCGCTGCGCGCCGGCGACCGCGCCCCCGACGGACAGCGCGGCGGCACCCGCCTGTTCGACGCCTTCCGCGGTCCGCACTGGACCCTGCTGACCGTCGGCACCGACGACCCGCTGCCCGCCCTCACCGCCCCCGTGGTCCGCATCCCGGCCTACGGGGCGTACGGCACCGGCGTGTTCCTCGTCCGCCCGGACGGCTACCTCGGCTGGGCCGGCCGGACGGCCGACGGCCTCACGGACTATGCGGACCGCCACGGGCTCCTCGACGGCTGACCGGGCCGGACCGGTGCGGCCGCCCGGCATTCACTCGGGACGGTCGTCGGAGCGCTCGTCGCGACGCCCCCGGCGTACCGCCAGCAGCAGGAGCAGCGTGGTGATCGCGCCGCCGATGCCCAGCCGGGAGAGCTCGACGCCGGGCGCCTGGAGGACGGTGAGGAGGGCGGCGAGGCAAAGCCCCAGCAGCGCGAGGACGGCGGCCTGTCGCATCAGGTCGCGGGTGAGCGCCGCAGTGGTGGCGGCGAACCCGGTCAGCAGCAGGGTGATCACGATCAGCGCGTCGGCCACCGGTCGGCCCCCCGGGCGGTCTCGACGCGTGCGGTCGCCCGGGCGGCGGCCGTCGCGCCGTCGGTGCGCTCCGTCAACGCCGGCTCCAGCGGCGTGATCTGACGGACGAGGGCAAGCCGGCCGACCCGTCGGCCGTCGGGGGAGGCCGCGAGCGGCGGCCGGCCGGGGGTGAGTCGCAGCACCGCCGCGCCGACCGCCCCGAGCAGGGCGATGCCGCCGCCCACCGCCGCCTCCAACGGCGGCACCGAGCTGATCAGCACGAGGTTGAGCAGCAGCAACGCCCCCCACCAGAGCAGGAGTTCGGCTGCGGTCCGCATCTCGTCCCTCCCGTCCCGGTCGTCGGTGCAGTGCCGCGGGTGCGGCGAGCGGCCCCAGGTGTACCGCCCGGTGGGCGACCGCGTCCCGCGCGCAACGCCGCCGCGCGCGGGATCGCCGTGCCGGACCACTCGTTCGCCGGAGCGCGCGGCGGAATCGTCCGATCAGCCGATTCCTCGGATCATCGGACGTTCGGCCCGGACCGGCGTGCGCGGGACGAACCACCCGGGGCGGAGCACCTGTCGCGCCGGCTCAGTCCGGCGGCTCGTGCGGCTCCGGCTCACAGGCCGGTTCGTGAGCCGGTTCGGTGGTCCGGTACTCGGGCCCGTCCTCCGGCCCCTTCCGGTCCTCGTGCCCGGGTGGCGGCGAGCCCTCGCCGGCCATCCGGGACTCGGGGGTCTCGACGGGGACCGGAAGGTCCTTGGGTACGGGCTGGTCCTGGTCGGTCATGGGATTCGCCTCCTCGGCCGAGTGTGCGGGGGGAGTGCGTCGCCCGGGGGCCGTCCGGGTGCGGCCCCCGGGCAACGGGTCAGTGCTTCCCCGCGTCCTTGATCTTCTCTCCGGCCTGCTTCAGGTCGCTCTTCACCTGATCGGCCTTGCCCTTGGCTTCGATCGTGCGGTCGCCGGTGGCTTTCCCGGCGGCTTCCTTGATCTTGCCGCCGGCCTTCTCCGCCATGTTGCGCATCTTGTCGTCGGTCCCCATGGCAGGTGCTCCTCTCGTCGACGGGGCGAGGTCCGCCCCGGGCCGCGTCTGCCCGGACGGCCGGGTTCCATGCGCGGGTCCGCGGTTCAGTTCCGCTGCTGCCGGGCGCGGGCCTCGGCGATGGTCTTCAGGTCGTGCAGCCAGCCGTCGAGGCCCTGGCGCAGGATGGCGGTGGCGGCGGGCACGTTCGCGTCGACCTGGGGGCCGGTGTGGGTCTCCTCGGTGCGCACCAGGACGCCGCCGTCGACGGCGGTGAAGTTCCACACGTGGACGCCGTCGATGTGCAGGCCTTCGGCGTCGGCGGGGCCGGTCCAGCGGACGCAGGAGCCGGGCCGCATCTGCCGGACGGTCGAGGTGATGTCCAGCTCGGTGGCCGTGGTCGCGGGGTTCGGGGGCAGCGGGGTGGTCCAGTGGAACACCGAACCCCGGTGCAGCGGGCCGTGGTCGAGGCGCTCCGCGCTCCGGACGGGGGCCTGCCAGACGGGCCAGCGCGCGATGTCGGTCTGCAGCTTCCAGACGGTGCGCAGCGGCGCGTGGATCAGCGCCTCGGTCCGGTACCGCACCTTGGCGCCGGGGTCGACGCCGGCCCCCCGGCAGGTGAGGGAGGTGTCGTGGCGCGAGGTGGCGGCCCCGGCCGGAGCGGCGGCGGCGCCGAGCAGGCCGAGGACGAGCGGGACGGTGACGAGGGCGGCGCGGACGCCGGTGCTGCGGGTGCCGGACATGGAACTCCCCTTCGCTGACGGGCGGTTCGAGGTGGAGCTAGATGCTCGTGCTTTCGTGAGAAGTTGTAACTCGGTGACGCTGCCGGGGTCAATAGCTTTCGTGATAACCTCTAACGAAAGCGTGAGCATCTAGGCGCGCATGGCGCGGAGGGCGGGCCGGGCATGGCGAAGACGGGCACGGACACGCCGCGCGAGCGCTACCGCGCCCAGCTGCGCGAAGAGGTCAAGCGGCACGCCCGGGACCAGATCGCCACGGCGGGCGCCTCCGCGCTCTCGCTCAACGCGATCGCCAAGCAGATGGGCCTGAGCGGCCCCGCGCTCTACCGCTACTTCGCCGGCCGCGACGAACTGATCACCGAACTCGTCCGGGACGCGTACCGGAGCCTCGCCGACACCCTCGGCACGGCCGCTGCCGACGGCGCCGGCCTCGCCGGACTCGCGCGCACCCTGCGCGGCTGGGCCCTGGCGGACCCCCAGCGGTACTTCCTGCTCTACGGCACCCCCGTCCCCGGCTACCACGCGCCGCAGGACACCACCGCCATCTCCGACGCGATCATGCGCACGCTGCTTGACGCCTGCACGGCGGCGACCCCCGGGGCGCCCGAGGCCCCCGAGGTGCCCGAGGTGCCCGAAACCGCGGGGACGGTGCTCGCCGCCCACCTGGCGGCGCACCGGGACTGGGTCTGCGACCACCCCGCCCCCACCGGTGCGATCCACCGCTTCCTGGCCTTCTGGACCCGCCTGCACGGCGTGCTCTCCCTGGAACTCGCCGGGCACTTCGGCGGCATGGGCTTCGACCCCGACCTGCTCTTCGAGGCCGAGCTGGAGGGCCTGCTGGCCCCCCGGTTCTGATCGACCCCCGGTGGGGGCAGGCTCGCCCGTCAGACCCGTCAGACCCGTCAGACCCGTCAGACCCGTCAGACCCGTCAGACCCGTCAGACCCGTCAGACCCGTCAGACCCGTCAGACCCGTCAGACCCGT
>NZ_JBEZIQ010000012.1:0-71074 GCF_040651155.1 Kitasatospora sp. NPDC048545 | reverse complement strand
CAGACCGACACCCCGAGCGCGGACCCGCCGCCTTGCCGGTCCGCCGCGCGGCACGCCGGCCGCGATGGGGCGTGTACGGCCGGTCGCACTCCGATCCGGACGGGTGCGCAAGGCCCCGGATGTTCACAGAACCATCACTACGGGTAGTTGATCGACAGCAGTGAGTGGACAGGGGGTGGGGTCAGGGAGTCGCCATGTCGGATCACGATCAGCTCGGCGCGCCTGCCGGTCCGGACGGACGTCCGCCCCGCTCGGAGCGGGTGCCGCAGCAGGGCGCAGCGCCCGGAAGCCCCGCCGGGGACACTCGGCCGCCCCCCGGGGACGCTGCCGCCGCGGGGCCCTGGCACGACCGGATGCTGCCGTTGCTGCGCACTCCGACGGCCGACCGCCGACTGGCGCCCGACCTGTCCGGCGCGAAGCCGCCCGGAGCCGCCGAACCGGCCCGGGTGCTGGACCTCGCACTGCTGGTGGGCGAACTGCTGCTGGCCAGCGGCGAGGCGGCGGAGGACGTCGAGGCCGCGATGCTCGCCGTCGCGCGCGCCTACCGCGTCCACCCGTGCGACCCGCAGGTCACCTTCACCCGGGTGGCGATCTCCTACCAGCCGGGCTCCTCGGAGCCGCCGTTGACGGCGGAGTGCTCGGTGCGCCGCCCGGCCGGTGACTACGCGCGGCTGGCCGCGGTCTTCCGGCTGGTCACCGAGATCGCGGCGGGCGGTGTCACCGTCCACGACGCCCACGACCGCCTGGTCGCCGTCCACCGGCTCAGTCGCCGCTATCCCGTCCGGATCCGCCTGCTCTGCTGCGGCCTGCTGGCCGGGGCGGCGACCCTGCTGGTCGGCGGCCGGGCCGACGCCCGGGCCTGGCTGGTGTTCGCCAGCGCCGTCGTCGCGGCCCTGGCCGGCGACCGGCTCTCCGCCCTGGTGGCGCGGCACGACTTGCCGGCCTTCTACCAGTTCGTGGTGGCCGCGGCCCCGGCGGCCGTGATCGGCATCCTGCTGTCCTTCAACGGGCTGCACCTGCGCGGATCGGTGGTGATCACCGGCGGGCTGTTCGCGCTGCTGCCGGGCTGGCCCATGGTGGCGGCGGCCCAGGACGGCCTCGCGGGCTTCTACCTGACCGCCGCCGCTCGCCTGCTGGAGGCGCTGTACCTGATGGCCGGCGTGGTGATCGGCGTGATGGCCGTCCTCTACGTCGGCGTCAACAACGGCGCCGACCTGGCCGCCCAGGACGTCCCGGCCGCGGCGGACAACCCCCCGCTGCAGCTCACCGCGGCGGTGCTGCTGACCCTGGCCTTCGCGGTGCTGCTGAACACCGAGCCGGCCGCGCTGCCCGCGGTCCTGCTCAACAGCGCGGTCGGCTGGACGACGTACGGGGTGCTGGCCGGCGCCGGCGCGGAGCCGATCCTGGCGACCGGCCTCGCGGCCGGGCTGGTCGGACTGTCCGGCCAGCTGATGGCGCGCTACCGGGGCGCCCCGGTGCTGCCGCACGTCACGGCGGCCCTGGGCCCGTTGCTGCCCGGGTCGGTGCTGTACTTCGGGATGCTCGCCTTCGTCCGGGGGCGGCCCGAGGTCGGGCTGAGCGGGATCGGGCGGGCGGCCGCGATGGCGATGGCCCTGGCGATCGGCGTCAACCTGGGCCGCGAGCTGGCCCGTCTCTTCCTGCCGGTCGCGCGTGCGGCCCCGCGCCCCGGTCCGCCGGCCCGCCGGACGGGTGGCCGCCACCGTCGGTGACGCAGCTCGGCGCAGCTCGGCGCAGCTCGGCGCGGCGCGGCGCCGCGCCACGGCACCGCGTCACCGCTCCGAGCCCGACGGCGAGCGCTGCGCCGAGCCCCGCGTCGAGCCCCGCATCGAGCCCGGCGGCGCACCGGCGTCGGCCGGCCGGTTTGCCCCGCCGCCGGAGCGGTACACGCGGTGCTGTGAACCACATCGGGAGCGGGCGGTTCCGAGGCCGCCCGCCCGACACCAATCCGCCTGTCCAGCCAGGGAGGCTCCCGTGATCGTGCTCGGCGTCATCCTGCTCATCATCGGCTTCGTCACCAGCATCTCGATCCTGTGGACCATCGGCATCGTGCTGGTCCTCATCGGTCTGGTCCTGTGGGTCGCCGGCGCCCTCGGGCACGCCGTCGGCGGACGCCGCCACTACTACTGAACGGGTCCGGACCGGTTCGGGACCGGGCCGCCCCACCGTCGCGGAAGGAGGTCGGCCACGACCGGCGGAGGGGACGAGGGGGAGCAGCAGGGGGTCGGACCGTCGGCGACGTCACCGACGGTCCGACCCCCGTTCAGGCCCGTGCGCCGACCGGTCTCAGCGCAACAGCACGCCGAGCAGCTCGGCGATGGTCGGACCGGCGTCGGCCGGGTGCCGCAGCTGCTTGCCGTCCATCACGCTGTAGTGGTTGGCGCGGCCGCGCCGCTCGTGCTGAAGGTAGCCGGCCTGCTCCAGGTCGGCGATGATCCGCTGCACGGCGCGCTCGGTGAGCAGGCACTGAGCGGCGATGTCACGCACCCGGATGCCGGGGTCGCGCGCGATCTGGACGAGGACGCGGGCGTGGTTCGTCAGGAAGGTCCACTGCCGCGCCGTGGCCGGGCCGTTTTCCACGGTTCAAGGATAGGGGCGTCGGACCGTGCCCCGGATCCGCCGCCGGGGCCGGCCGTCAGGGGCACTCCTCGTGCAGCCCGCAGAGCCAGGCCAGCGCCTGGTGGGCGCCGAGGACGTAGGCGTGGTCCGTCCCCTGGGTCAGGGCCCGGCGCAGTCGTACGGCGGCGGCCTGGCACTCCGTCAGCAGCTGCGCCCGGCAGGGTTCGGCTGTGCCGACGGCGGCGGTGGCGGTGACGGGTGCGGCGATCTGGGCCCCGGCGGCCCACCGGTAGGCCCCCAGCACGCCGTGCTCGAACCCGGTCCACGGCCGGGGGCGCCGGTTGGCCGTGTCGATCGCGGCGAACACCTCGTCCAGCGGGCGCACCCCCACGGCCGGGATCGTCTCGTCACTGGTCATGTGCGCAACCTACGTCCGCCCGGGGCCGCCCGCCCCCGGTGACGCCGCCCGGCCCGGTGCGGCAGCCGTCCGGTCCACCCGAGCGGCGGCGGGCCGTCGCGGCGCGGGGCCGGACCGGCGCGGGGCCCGGCGGGTGCGCCCGCCCCCGCCCGGTAGTCTGACCGGGTCGTGCCCGGCCGGTGAGGTGGCCGGGCCGGATGGACGGTGCGGGCCGGCGGCCCGCCGGTGGAGAACCCTGATGACTCGTCGTTTTGACTGCTCGGACGCGTCCGAGCGCGCAGCCGGGCTGCGTGAGGCCGTGGCCGCGGTGCGCCGCGGCGAACTCGTCGTGCTGCCCACGGACACCGTGTACGGGGTGGGTGCGGACGCGTTCGCGCCGGAGGCGGTGGCCCGTCTGCTCGCGGCCAAGGGCCGGGGACGCAACATGCCCTCGCCGGTGCTGGTCGGCTCCCCGGAGGGCCTGGACGGCCTGGTCGAGGTGACGTCGCGCGCCCGGGACCTGGTGGCCGCGTTCTGGCCGGGCGGGCTGACCGTGGTCGCCCGTCACCTGGCATCGGTCGAGCTGGACCTCGGCGAGACCGGCGGCACGGTCGCGGTCCGGATGCCCGCGCACCCGGTCGCCATCGAACTCCTCGGCGCCACCGGTCCGTTGGCGGTCTCCAGCGCCAACCTGACCGGGCACGACTCCCCGCAGGACTGCGACGCCGCCCAGGGAATGCTGGGCGACTCGGTGGCCGTCTACCTCGACGGCGGCCCGACCGCCGCCGCCGTCTCGTCCTCGATCGTCGACGTCACCGGCGAGGTGCCCGTCCTGCTGCGTGCGGGCGCGATCAGCGCCGAGCGGCTGCGCGAGGTCGTCCCCGACCTGCGGGAGCGCTGAGCCTCCCGGCCGGCGCGCGGCGGCTGATCCCGCCCGCGCCCGACTGACCGGCCGTCCGGCGGCCGGTCAGTCGTCCGAGAGCAGTCGGATGAGCGCGGACTCGACGTCCAGGTGCTCGGACTCGGATCCGGCGGGCACCAGGGTGAAGGACTCCGAGAGGAAGGCCGTGACGTCCTCCTCCTGGGCGCTGAGGACGGCCTCGCCGGTGGGCCCGCGCAGGGTGATGAGCACCTGGCCGTCGTGCCCCGGGCTCACCCGGACGTCACCGCTGCCGGCAGGGGCGTGCCGGCCCTCGTTCAGCAGTTCGCGGCTGAAGTACCAGCACACCCCGGCGTCCACGGCCACGCACTCGCACGGGGCCAGCGGGAACGCCAGGCAGGCCGCGTACGGCAGGTCCGGATCGAACCGCAGCTCGGCGACGACCGGCACGTCGGGCAGTGGGCTGTCGGGGAAGGTGACGGGCACGGAGTGGACGGGCATCTGCATCGAACGACCCTCCTGAGGTCCTGACGCGCCGGCCCCGCGCGGGCCGGCGCCCCTGTCCGGCGCCTACCCGGCACCCCCCTGTGCAGTCCGTGGTCGTGGAACTTCCACAACTTCCCCGCACACCGGCGTGCTTCACCCGGCGCGGAGCGTGCCGACGGGCGCGTCGGCAGTGGCAGTGGCAGCGGCACCGGCAGCGGCGGTCAGGCCCCGCAGAGCCTCCCGAGCTGCGCCGAGTCCGCGTCGATGTCCGTGATCACCGGGTTGGGGTCGGCCATGACCATGCCGTTCAACCGGAAGCCCAGCTCCTGGAACTCGGCGGCCAGGCGGCGGATCGTCGCGCCGACCGTGCCCTGCGCGTCCAGGCCGGCGCCCATCAGGTCCTGGTAGGCCTGGCGGGCCGCGTCCGCCCGGCTGCCGCGGGTGCTCCCGGCGTTGCGGCGGTACGCGGCCAGTGCGGCCTCCGCCGCGTCGCAGCCGCCGGGCCGGACCGCCGGGAGCGGCGGCTGCGGCACGGGGTCGGGGGTCGGGGTCCGGACCGGTGTCGGGCTCGGTGCCGGGGCGGGGTGGTCGGGCTCCGGTGACGCGGTGGGCGTCGGGATCGGGGACGGGACCGGTGTCGGGCTCGGGTCCGGCCGGGGTGCCGGGGCGGGGAGCGGGTCCGGTGGCGTCGGGTCCGTGGTGGTGGCCACCGGGGTGGCCGGGGGCGGCGCCGGTGCGTCCGGCGGCATCAGGTAGGCGACGAGGGCCACGACCGCGGCCACCGCGCCCGCGATCGCCCCCACCGCTCCCCAGTCCGGGCGCGGGGTCCGCCCGGGGCCCGGGCCGGGCGGCCGCGCGGGCGGCCCCGTCGATTCGCTGTCCGTCATGTCCTCATCGTGGGCCGCCGCTCCGGGCCTCGTCCAGGACACCGCGCGCTGACCTTCCTGAACCCGAACGCCTGCTCGTGCCGGGTCCGTTCGTCGCGCCCAGGCACGGCGGCGCGCGGTCACGGCGGCGCCGGGGGCTCAGGCGGTGACGGCCGCGGGCCGGGCCAGCCACTCCTTCCAGGACACCTGGTGGCCGATCAGGCAGGGCTCCCGGAACGGCCACTCCTCGGTGATCCAGCGCGGGACGAGCGCGTCCAGTGCCCGCTCCAGTTCTGTGCCCACCCGGTCGTCCACCACCCACCAGGAGATCTCGGCGTCCGCGCCGGCCTTCTGGGGCGGGTCGATGTAGACGCAGCCGAGCAGGGCCGTCTCGGCCTCGTCGAACAGCGCGTAGTTGAACGACTCGTGGGCGGCGATCTCCCGCTCGTGCCGGATCAGGTCGTCGAGGTCCTGCTGGTAGGTCATGGTGGCGGCCGGCCAGCCCCAGGCCTCGCCGTAGACGGACCAGAGGCGCTCCCGGGAGCCCATCACGGCGGGGTAGTCGAGCTCGGTGTCCGTCCCGGCGATCGGGCGCAGGTGGTGGCCGCCGCCGGGGAGCGGCACGTGGACGGGGTGGACGAAATCGGCAGGCAGCCAAGTCATGGGGCCGGAGACTAGCCCAGCGGGGCCGTCGCCCGCCGCGAATATCGCGACGTGCACGAGCGGCCGGGGTGACGCCGGGTCGGCCGCCGGGGCATCATCGCCGGATGACGACGATCAGGACCAGGTGGGGGCGCCTCGGGATGCCGGCGGTGGCGGCCCTGGCCGTGCTGGCGGCGGGGTGCGGGACGGAGCACGTGGGCGCGCCCGGCGCGCCCGGCGCGGCGGGCGCACCGTCGCCGACGAGCGCGGGCGCGGGCGCGGTGCCCGGCGGGGCGGCCGACTTCCCCTGCCCCGGGGAGACCCCGACCGGGACCCCGGCGCCGAGCAGCCGCAGCGCCGCCCCGACCGGCCCGCCCCTCGACCACTACGCCGAGAACCACGCCTTCAAGGCGCCGCTCCCGTTGCACGGTCGGTACCGCTGCGACGGCCTGGCGGCCGTCCGGCGGATCGAGGGCGCCCTCGAACCCGTCCGGGCCGGCCGGCGGGCCGACCCGGAGACGATCCGCGGGGCGCTCGTCGGCCTCGGCTATCCGGCCGGGAAGGTGAAGGTCCAGCCCGGGGGCGACTTCCTGGTCGACGCCACCGGGCTCTGCCTGTCGGGCTCGACGAGCGGAGGGAGGACGACGGTGGAGGCCTTCGCGGGCTACGCGGACGGCACCGGCTGCGAGGAGCCGCGCGGCGGCCACTGACCGGAGCGTCCGACCTCTCAACGCCCCTGCGGCGGAACGCCGTTGTCGCCCGCGCCCGCGCCCTTGTCCAGCGACAGCGGCGGCCGCACGTCGGTGCCGGCAGCCTCCGCCTCGACGGCCGGCGCCGCTTCGGGATCGGTCTGCTCGATGCGCCGCAGCAGCCGGGCGACGGAGTCGGTGCGTTCGCGCAGGACCACGACCCGGGCGGCGTCGGTGGGCTCGGCGAGCTCGTCGACGGGGAGCACCGGGATGCCGCGGCTGCGGGCGGTGGCGATGAGGCTCTCGCCGGCCCGGTCGCTCACGACGAGCGTCGCGGCGGCGAACGCGCCCGCGTCCAGGGTGCGCTGCCGTCCGAGCAGGCCGCGGTACACGATGCGTGCCGGGACGGCCAGTTCGTCCAGGCGCTGGTCGGCCGCGCCGCGTTCGAGGGCGGCGAGGACGGCGGTGGCCAGCGCCTCGGCGGCCTTGGTGACGACCCACTTGCGGCCGGGCACCGGCGGGAGGAACTCGCGGATCCGGTCCACCTCGTGCTCCAGGGCGGTGGTGGTCAGCACCTCGAAGGCGTTGCGGGTGCGGATCTCGGCGACCTTGTCCCACTCGACCTCCTCGCCGTCGAAGCCGACCTTCGACGGCCCGAGGTGGACGGCGCCGAGGCCGTCGAGGAGCCCGAGCAGCTTGTGCACGACGGCCGGGGTCAGGGGGTGGCGCCCGATCAGGGTGCCCACCGACAACTTCCACGGCTCGGTGGCGGGCACCAGGGGCGGCGGGACGGACGTGAGGGCGGTGTGCGCCCACCGCCCGCCCGCCGCCGCTCCGCGTCCGCCCCGCAGCACGGCCTGCCGGCCCGCCTCGCCCAACCCGGCCGCCGCCCCGGCCGCGGCCCCCGTTGCCGCCCCGACCAACCGTCCCAGACCGCCCACCAGCTCGCCCCCGCGCACGTCGCGTTCCTCTCCCCGTACCGCTGTTCCGGAGCTCGATGCTACGGGTCGCGCGGCCCTGTCCCGCCCCGGCCGTCGACGGTGACGTTTGTCATGCGGTTCCGGCCACAGAACTCACTGACACCTGGTCGGTGCCCTGCGGCAGGCTCGACCCGTACCGGGAGGACCGGCGGGACGCACGAGCGGACGCGCGGCCGGACGCAGGACCGGACGGAATCAGGGGAGCGGACATGAAGGTACTGGTGGCCGGAGCCGGACTCGGCGGGCTCTGCCTCGCGCACGGGCTGCTGCGGGCGGGCGTGGACGTCCGGGTCCACGAGCGGGAGGACGGCCCGCACAGCCGCTACCAGGGCTTCCGGATCGCCCTGAACGCGCACGGCCTGGCCGCTCTGCACGCGTGCCTGCCGGAGCGGCTGCACGCCCTGCTGGCGGCCGTCTCCGGTCCGATGGCGGGCGAGCGGCGCGTCGTGGACGGGCAGTTGCGCGAGATCCGCCGGCTCGGCGCCGTGGACGAGGGCACGGCCACCGACCGGTACGTGCTGCGCCAACTGCTGCTGGCCGGCCTCGGCGACCGGGTCGAGTTCGGCAAGCCCGTGGTCGGCTACACCGAGCGGGCCGACGGCACCGTCGAGGCGCACTTCGGCGACGGCACGGGCGCGGTCGGCGACCTGCTCGTCGGTGCGGACGGCGTGGGCTCCGCGGTGCGCCGGCAACTGCTGCCCGGGGCCGAGGTGGTCACCGTCCCCGGCAACGCCGTCCTCGGGCGCACCGCGCTCACCGAGCGGTCCGCCGCGCTCGTCCCGGGCTTCGGCACCGTCGTGCACGGCACCGGCGCGAGCATGCTGCTCGGCCGGATGGAGTTCCGCCGCCCGCCCCGGCTCGCGGCCGCCGAGCTGGCGCCCGACGTCCGGCTGCCCGACACCGGGAGCTACCTGCGCTGGGTGCTGATGCTGCCCGGCGCCCTGCCCGCGGGCCCGAGGGCGTGGGACGCGGTCCGGGACGACCTGCTCGCCCTGCTCGACGGCTGGCACCCGGACCTGGTCGACCTCGTCCGCAGCGCCGACGTCGTCAACAGCTCGCCCCTGACCGTCCGTTACGCCGAGCCCGTGCCGCACTGGGACGGCAGCCGCCGAGTCACCCTGCTCGGCGACGCGATCCACACCATGCCGCCGAGCGGCGGCCAGGGTGCCAACACCGCCCTGCGCGACGCGGCCCTGCTGGCCCGCACGCTCACCGCCGTCCAGCACGGCACGGCCGAACTCCCGGACGCCGTCGAGCAGTACGAGCAGCGGATGCTCGAATACGGCTTCGCCGCCGTCGCCGAGAGCCTGGAGCGCCTGCCGGACTTCACCCCCGCGCGCTGAGCCCGCCGGGGCGGCCGCCTCGCCGGGCCCGCCGGCTGACCGCCGCTCGGGTGAACGGGCGGCGCGGCACGCGGCGCCGACCGGGGGACCCACCGGAGCGGGGGCGATGATCTGCGGGTTCCCGGCCGCCCGCACCCCGGAGGCAGACATGCGGATCCTGCTCCTCGCCAGCGCGTTCAACAGCCTCAGCCAGCGCCTCCACGCCGAACTGCGGGACCGGCGGCACACCGTGGACGTCCGGATCGCCGGGGACGGCGAGGACCTGGGGGAGTCGGTCCGCCGTCTGCAGCCGGACCTGCTGCTGGCGCCGATGCTGCGCACCGCGATCCCCGAGGACGTCTGGTCGGCGCTCACCTGTCTGGTCGTCCATCCCGGCCCGCCAGGCGACCGGGGCCCCTCCTCTCTCGACCGGGCGGTCCAGGAGGGCGTGGCCGAGTGGGGCGTGACGGTGCTGCAGGCCGAGGCGGAGATGGACGCCGGGCCGGTCTGGGCGCACGAGCCCTGCCGGCTCGCCGAGCGCGGCAAGAGCGACCTGTACCGCAACGAGGTCGCCGACGCCGCCGTCCGGGCCGTCCTGCTCGCCGTCGAGCGCTTCGCCTCCGGTGCGTACGCGCCGCAGCCGCAGCACGGCCCCTCCTGGCGGGAGCCTGTCCGGGTCCGCCCCTTCCTGCGCCAGGCGGAACGCCGGATCGACTGGGCGGCCGACCCCACCGCGACGGTCCTGCGCAGGCTCCGCGCCGCCGACTCCCAGCCCGGGGTGCTCGACGTGCTGGGCGACGGTGACTGGTACCTGCACGGCGGGCACCCGGAGCCGCTGCTGCGCGGCCGCCCGGGCGAACTGATCGCCACCCGCGCCGGGGCGGTGTGCCGGGCCACCTCGGACGGCGCGGTGTGGATCCCCGAACTCCGGCGCCGGCGCGCGCCCGGCGGGCCCGCGACCTTCAGGCTCCCGGCGGTGACGGCGCTCGGCGCCCTGCTGCCGCCGCTGCCGGAGGTGGTGGCGCCGCTGATGGCGGACGAGGGCGGGCAGCGGCCCGGCTGGGCGGACATCGAGTACCGCGAGGAGGGGCCGGTCGGTTTCCTGCGCTTCTCCTTCCCCGGCGGCGCGATGGCCACCGACCACTGCCGCCGCCTCCTGGACGCGTACCGCTTCGCGCTGCGCCGGCCGACCTCGGTGCTGGTGCTCGGCGGCGGCCGGGACTTCTTCTCCAACGGCATCCACCTCAACATCATCGAGGCCGCGCCGGACCCGGCCGACGAGTCCTGGGCCAACATCACCGCGATGGACGACCTGGTCGGCGAGGTGCTCACCACCACCGACCGCCTGGTGGTCGCCGCCGTCGGCGGGAACGCGGCGGCCGGCGGGGTGATGCTGGCGCTGGCCGCGGACGAGGTGTGGTGCCGCCGGGGCTCCGTCCTCAACCCGCACTACCGGCTGATGGGGCTGTACGGCTCGGAGTACTGGACCTACAGCCTGCCGCGCCGGGTGGGCGCGGCCCGGGCCGCACGGCTGACCATGCAGGCGCTGCCGGTGTCCGCCGCGGCGGCCGAGCGGATCGGCCTGGTCGACCGCGTCCTCGACTGCGGGCCGGGGGAGTTCGGGCCGGGCGCGGCCCGGCTGGCCGGGCTGCTCGCCGCCTCGCCCACGACCCAGCGCCGGATCGCGGCGAAGAAGGCCGCGCGCGAGGCCGACGAGCTGGTCAAGCCGCTCGACGCCTACCGGGAGGAGGAGCTGGCGGTGATGCACCGGCAGTTCTTCACCCCCGAATCGCCGTACCACGCGCTACGGGCCGCGTTCGTCCGCAAGCGCCCTGTGCCCGCAGGCCTCCTCGCCACGACGTGACCCGAACGGTCCCGTCCGGCTTGCGCGGCCAGGGCGCCCCCGGCGGCCCTGCGGACCGGCGACCGGACCGGACTGTTGCTATGACTGTGTTCGAGCCATTTCGTCCGGCTCCCATCCCCGAGGAGGCATCCTCATGGGTGCTGCAACAACCGACACCGACGTGGTGCACATTCTCTGGATCAACGCCGGCCTCAGCTGCGACGGCGACTCCGTCTCGCTGACCGCCGCGATGCAGCCCAGCATCGAGGAGATCGTCACCGGCGCACTGCCTGGCCTTCCCAAGGTCGCGGTGCACTGGCCGCTGATCGACTTCGAGTGTGGCCCGGTCCAGGGCGCGGACAACTTCGTCGAGTGGTTCTTCAAGGCCGACCGCGGCGAGATCGAGCCGTTCGTGCTGGTCGTCGAGGGGTCCATCCCCAACGAGAAGATCAAGGAGGAGGGCTACTGGTGTGGCTTCGGCGACGACCCCGCCACCGGCCAGCCCATCACCACCAGTGAGTGGCTGGACCGGCTCGCCCCCAAGGCGACCGCCGTGGTCGCGATCGGCACCTGCGCCACGTACGGCGGGATCCACGCGATGGCCGGCAACCCGACCGGTGCGATGGGCGTGCCGGACTACCTGGGCTGGAACTGGAAGTCCAAGGCCGGGCTGCCGATCGTCTGCGTGCCGGGCTGTCCGATCCAGCCCGACAACTTCGCCGAGACGCTCACCTACCTGCTGTACCAGCTGGCCGGCTCCGCGCCGATGATCCCGCTGGACGACAAGCTGCGGCCGGCCTGGCTGTTCGGCGCCACCGTCCACGAGGGCTGCGACCGCGGCGGCTACTACGAGCAGGGCCAGTTCGCCACCGACTACGGCACGCCCGAGTGCCTGGTGCGGCTCGGCTGCTGGGGACCGGTCGTCAAGTGCAACGTCGCCAAGCGCGGCTGGACCAACGGCATCGGCGGCTGCCCCAACGTGGGCGGCATCTGCATCGCCTGCACCATGCCGGGCTTCCCGGACAAGTTCATGCCCTTCATGGACCCGCCGCCCGGCTCGCGCGTCTCGACCAACGCGAGCAGCGCGTACGGCTCGCTGATCCGCCGACTGCGCGAGATCACGCTGAAGACCGTCGACAAGGAACCGAAGTGGCGCCACAGCGGACGCCACCTGACCACGGGCTACCGCCCGCCCTGGTGACGGCCGGGGGGCCGCACACCACCCGGTGTGCGGCCCGCCGCCCGCCGCCCCCGCCCCCGTTCAGAGAAGGACACGACAGACACGATGGCAACACCGACGACCAGGGCGGCCGGCGACGGCAGCGGCCTGACCGAGATGTCCTGGGACCCGATCACCCGGATCGTGGGCAGCCTCGGCATCCACACGAAGATCGACTTCAAGCAGAAGCGCGTCGCGGAGTGCTACAGCACCTCCTCGGTGTTCCGCGGCTACAGCGTCTTCATGCGCGGCAAGGACCCGCGCGACGCGCACTTCATCACCAGCCGGATCTGCGGGATCTGCGGCGACAACCACGCCACCTGTTCGGTCTACACCCAGAACATGGCGTACGGGGTGAAGCCCCCGCACCTCGGCGAGTGGATCATCAACCTCGGCGAGGCCGCCGAGTACATGTTCGACCACAACATCTTCCAGGAGAACCTGGTCGGGGTCGACTACTGCGAGAAGATGGTCCGCGAGACCAACCCCGGCGTGCTCGAACTCGCCGAGCGCACCGAGGCACCGCACGCCGGCGACCACGGGTACAAGACCATCGCCGACATCATGCGCTCGCTCAACCCCATCGAGGGCGAGTTCTACCGCGAGGCGCTGCAGGTCAGCCGGTACACCCGGGAGATGTTCTGCCTGATGGAGGGGCGCCACGTGCATCCCTCCACGCTCTACCCGGGCGGCGTCGGCACCGTCGCGACGGTGCAGCTGTTCACCGACTACCTGACCCGGCTGATGCGCTACGTCGAGTTCATGAAGAAGGTCGTGCCGCTGCACGACGACCTCTTCGACTTCTTCTACCAGGCCCTGCCCGGCTACGAGGAGGTCGGCCGGCGGCGCGTCCTGCTCGGCTGCTGGGGCAGCCTCAACGACCCGGACCACTGCGACTTCACGTACCGCAACATGACGGACTGGGGCCGGCGGATGTTCGTCACCCCGGGCGTCGTCGTGGACGGCAAGCTCGTCACCAACGACCTCACCGAGATCAACCTCGGCATCCGGATCCTGCTCGGCAGCTCCTACTACGAGGACTGGCAGGGCAAGGAACTCTTCGTCACCCACGACCCGTTGGGCAACCCGGTCGACCCCCGGCACCCGTGGAACCAGCACACCATCCCGCAGCCGCAGAAGCGCAACTTCGACGACAAGTACAGCTGGGTGATGTCCCCGCGCTGGTTCGACGGAAAGGACCACCTCGCCCTGGACACCGGCGGCGGCCCGATCGCCCGGCTCTGGTCCACCGCGCTGTCCGGGCTGGTCGACATCGGCTACGTCAAGGCCACCGGGCACAGCGTGCTGATCAACCTGCCCCGCTCGATGACCAAGCCCGAGGTCACCTTCGAGTGGAAGATCCCGCAGTGGAGCAACGCCCTCGAACGCAACCGCGCCCGCACCTACTTCCAGGCCTACGCGGCCGCCGCCGCCCTGCACTTCGCCGAGAAGGCGCTCGACGAGGTCCGCGCCGGGCGCAGCCAGACCTGGGAGCGCTTCGAGGTGCCGGACGAGTCGATCGGCTGCGGCTTCACCGAGGCGGTGCGCGGGGTGCTCTCGCACCACATGGTGATCCGCGACGGCAAGATCGCCAACTACCACCCGTACCCGCCCACCCCGTGGAACGCCAGCGTCCGCGACAGCTACGGCACGCCCGGCCCGTACGAGGACGCGGTGCAGAACACGCCGATCTTCGAGGAGAACTCCCCGGAGAACTTCAAGGGCATCGACATCATGCGCGCGGTGCGCAGCTTCGACCCCTGCCTGCCCTGCGGCGTGCACATGTACGTCGGCGGCGGACGCACCGTGCAGACCATGCACGTGCCCACCGGCCTCAGCGGGCTCACCGCATGACGGCCGAGCAGACCGGGCTGCGGATCCAGGAGGCCTTGGACGCCCTGGCCGGCAGCGGGGCCGAGCAGGCGGGCGAACACCTCGTCCGCGACCTGATGGAGTTCTACGGCGAGGGGCTGGCCAGGATCGTGCCGGCACTGCCCCCGCCCACCCTGGGCCGGATGTTGGACGACCCGGCGGTGGCCGCCGTCCTGCTCCTGCACGACCTGCACCCCGAGGACGTCACCGCGCGGATCGACCGGGCGCTCGGGACCCTGCCCGAGCGGGTCGAGGTGCTCGGCTTCGACCCGGGCACCGGCGTGCTGCGGCTGCGCCGCACCGCCTCCGGCTGCGGCTGCGCGGAGGGGGACGTCGAAGCCGTCCTCGCCTGCCACGCACCCGAGGTGACGGCCTTGGTGCTGGAGCGCTCCCCGCAGCTGCTGCAGATCGGCACCCACCCGCCGCAGACCGCGGAGGTGCGATGAACACCCGCCGGATCTCCCGCGACGGGACCGCCCTGCTGCGCCGGCTGCGCGAGCCCGCGCCACCGCGACCCGAGCAGTGCGGCTTCTGCGGCCGCGACCTGCCCGCCGGCCACCGCCACCTGGTGGACGTCGAGGAACGCGCCCTGGCCTGCACCTGCACCGCCTGCGGCCTGCTGTTCCAGCAGCCCGGCGCGGCCGGCGGCCGCTTCCGCACCGTGCCGGACCGCTACCTCGCCGACCCCGACGGCGGGCTGGACGAGCGGGCCTGGTCGGTGCTGGGCATCCCGGTCGGCACCGCGTTCCTGTTCCGCAACGCGCTGCTGGACCGGCTGCTCGCGTTCTACCCCGGGCCGGCCGGCGCCACCGAGAGCGAGGTGGACGAGGACGCCTGGGACCGCGTCCTCGGCGACAGCCGGCTGGCCGCCGCCCTGGAACCGGACGTGGAGGCGTTGCTGCTGCGCCGCACCGACGGGCAGGTCGCATGCTTCCTGGTGCCGATCGACGTCTGCTACGAGCTGGTCGGCCGACTGCGGCGGTGCTGGCACGGCTTCGACGGCGGCGCCGAGGCGCGGGCCGAACTCGACGCGTTCTTCGAGCGGTTGGCCGACCGGGCCCGCCCGCTGCCCGCGGCGGTGACGGCGTGACCGCACTCGCCTTCGCCTGCACCGGCGTGCGGTCCGACCCGTACGCGGCCGCGCCGACCCTGGTCTTCCGGCTGCGGATCACCGCGCCGGCCGGGACCCGGGTGCACGCCCTCGCCCTACGGTGCCAGCTGCGGATCGAACCTGGCCGCCGGTCCTACGCCGAGCCGGAGGGCGAGCGGCTGGCCGACCTGTTCGGCGAACGGGAGCGCTGGTCGAACACGCTCAACCCGATCCAGTTCGCCACCGTGCCGCTGCTGGTGCCCGGCTTCACCGGCGAGACCGAGACCGACCTGGTAGTGCCGTGCAGCTACGACCTGGAGGTCGCCTCCGCCCGCTACTTCCGGGCGCTCGACGGCGGGGACGTGCCGCTGCTGCTGCTCTTCTCCGGCACCGCCTTCGCCGGCCCCGGCGGCTTCCAGGTCACCCCGGTGCCCTGGGACAAGGAGGCCGCGGTGCGGATGCCGGTGCGGGTCTGGCGGGAGGCGATCGACCAGCACTTCCCCGGCTGCGGCTGGCTGCGCCTGCCCGACGACGTGATGGACGAGCTGCTGGCCTACCGCTCCCGGCGGGCCCTGCCCTCCTGGGAGGCGACGGTGCGTGAACTGCTCGCGGCGGTCGCGGTCGAGGAGGTGGCCCGGTGAGCGGCTTCCCGGCCGGGATCGAGCGCGGCTTCGCGGAGGCCCGGCAGATCGCCGACGCGGTGCTGCTGGAGGGCTACGTGCTCTACCCGTACCGCGCCTCGGCGGCCAAGAACCGGCTGCGCTGGCAGTTCGGCGTCCTGGTGCCGCCCGAGTACACCGCGCAGGGCGGCGAGCACTCGCACCAGCGCACCGAGTGCGTCATGGAGGCGCGCGGCGAGGACCGGCTGGCGGTCGAGCTGCGCTTCCTCCGAGTGCAGCGGCGCACCGTCGAACAGGCCACGCCCACCGGCGGGTTCGAGCCGGTGGAGCGGCTCGAACTCGCCGACCGGGTGCTCGTGGAATGGGACGAGGGCGTCGAGGAGCGGGTCGAGGTCCTGGTGTCCGTGGAGGAGCTGGCCGGCGCCGGGGTGCAGCGGGCGTTCCGGCTGCCGGGCGTCGGCGAGACCGAGCTGCTGCGGGAGCACGGCACCGCCGTCGGACGGCTGGTGCGGCGCCGCGAACAGGTCGACGGCCTGGTGCGGCTCATCGTCGAGGACCTGCCCGGCCCGTACCGGGCGCAGCGGCTCACGGCGGTGGTGGAGAACGTCTCCGCCTGGCTGCCGCCGCGGCGGGCGAGCCGGGAGGAGGCGCTGCCGCGCTCCCTGGTCTCCGCCCACCTGCTGCTCGGCCTGGAACACGGCCGGTTCGTCTCGGCCACCGACCCGCCCGAGTGGGCCCGCCCGGCCGTCGAGCGCTGCCGCAGTCGGCACACCTGGCCCGTGCTGGCCGGGCCGGAGGGCGAACGCGGAGTCGTGCTGTCCTCGCCGATCATCCTGGAGGACCACCCGAAGGTCGCCCCGGAGAGCCTCGGCACCCTGTACGACGCCACCGAGATCGACGAGATCCTGGCCCTGCGTACCGCGGCCCTGACCGAGGAGGAGAAGCGGGAGGCCCGGGGCACCGACGAGCGGGCCGCGGCCGTGATCGACCTCGCGGACTCCATGCCGCCCGAGGTGCTGGAACGCCTGCACGGCGCGATCCGCGGGCTGCGCGACCTCACCGGCGGCGCCGACGCGGACCAGCCCTGGTGGGACCCGGGCAACGACCCGGAGGTCGACCCCGAGCGGGACCGGGTCCTGGTCGGCGGCCACGCCGTCGGCGCCGGCAGCCGGGTCGTGCTGCGGCCCGGCCGGCGGCGCACCGACGCCCAGGACCTCTTCCTGGACGGACGCACCGGCGTGGTGGAGGCGGTGCTGCACGACGTCGACGGCTCGGTGCACCTGGCCGTCACGGTGGAGGACGACCCGGGCGCCGACCTGTGGCGGGCGCAGGGGCGGTTCCGCTACTTCCAGCCGGACGAGGTCACCCCGCTGGACGCCGACGACCGGGTGGAGGAGTCGTGAAGAGCGCATCGGTGCTGGTCGCCGGGGTGGGCAACATCTTCCTCGGCGACGACGGGTTCGGCGTGGAGACCGTGCGGCGGCTGGCGGCGCACCCGCTGCCGGACGGCGTCGAGGTGGTCGACGTCGGCGTGCGCGGCGTTGACCTGGCGTACCGGCTGCTCGACGGCCACCGGACCGCCGTCCTGGTGGACGCCACCTGCCGCGGCGGCGCGCCCGGCACCGTCTACCTCATCGAGGCGGACGGCGAGCAGCCGGAGGCTCCGCTGCTGGACGGCCACCGGATGGGGCCGGACGCCGTGCTCGCGCTGCTCGCCACGCTCGCGGCCGGAACCGGTGGCGAGCCGCCCGGACGGGTGCTGGTGGTCGGCTGCGAGCCGGCCTCGCTGGAGGAGGGCATCGGGCTGAGCGCCCCCGTCGCCGCCGCGGTCGAGGAGGCGGTCCAAGTGGTCCTGCGGGTCGTGGACGAGGCCACGCAACCGGAGAAGGAGACAACACCATGCTGAGGAAACTGTTCTGCACGGCCCTGCTGGTGGGGATCGGCGCACTGGTCTGGCAGAGCCTGCCGGACCTCAAGCGGTACCTGCGGATCTCGCGGATGTGAGCCGCGCATTGCTGCGAACGGTGCAGCCCAGGGCGCGGTGGCGGCGCGGCTTCGGGCCGTCGCCGCCACCGCGCCTTGTAATGGGGCGCGCCTCGCAACGCCACCCGTCGCCGACCGTCGTGGGAAGGGAACCGATGCACGAGATGTCGATCGCCGCCGCCGTCGTCGAACAGGTGGACGCGGCCGCGCGCGACCACGGCGCCCCCGGGGTGGCGCGGGTGCGCCTGCAGGTGGGCGAGCTGGCGGGCGTCGTCCCGCAGGCCCTCGACTTCTGCTTCGAACTGGCCTGCGCCGGAACGCTGGTGGAGGGTGCGGTGCTGCACACCGAGGCCGTCGAAGCCCGGGCCCGGTGCACGCCCTGCGACACCGAGTGGGCCGTCGGCATGCCGCCGGACCTCGGCTGCCCGAGCTGCTCCGGCGGCGGCGTGGAGCTGCTGTCCGGACGCGAGCTCCAGATCCTCGACGTCGAGTGGGCCGAGCGCCCGGACGTCCCGGCCGAACAGAAAGGCTGATGCCGATGTGCCGCACGGTCGACCTCCGGCAGGCGGTCCTCGCCCGCAACGACGACAGCGCCCGCGAGCTGCGGGCGGCCCTGGCCGCCCGGGGGACGGTCGCGGTCAACCTGCTCTCCAGCCCCGGCAGCGGCAAGACCGCCCTGCTGGAGGCCGAGTTGGGGCTGGCCCGGCAGCGCGGGGTGCCGGTCGCCGCGCTGACCGCCGACCTCGCCACCGAGAACGACGCGCTGCGGCTGGCCCGTTCGGGCGTGCCGGTCAAGCAGGTGCTCACCGACGGGCTCTGCCACCTGGAGGCGCGGATGCTCGCCGGGCACCTGGACGGCTGGCTGCCGCAGGACTGCCGGCTGCTCTTCGTGGAGAACGTCGGCAACCTGGTCTGCCCGGCCTCGTACGACCTCGGGGAGTCCCTGCGGGTCGTGCTGGCCTCGGTGACCGAGGGCGAGGACAAGCCGCTCAAGTACCCGACCGCGTTCGGGCTGGCGAACCTGGTGCTGGTGACCAAGACGGACCTCGCCGCGGCGGCCGAGTTCGACGAGGCCGCGTTCACCGCGAACGTCCGGCGGGTCAACCCCGGGGTTGAGGTGGTGCACACCTCCGCCCGCACCGGTGACGGCGTCGGGTCGCTGCTGGAGCGGGCGCTGGCCGTGCTGGACGGCGCCGAGCCGCACCGGCCGGTGATGGCCGCCACGGCGCCCGGGCACGGGCACGGGCACGGGCCCGGGCACGGGCCCGGGCACGACGGGAACGACGGCCACGACCACGGGCACGCGGTGGTCGGGGAGGCCCCGTGACGGTCGGGCGTCCCGAACCCGTCCGGGAACGACGGCGGGTCGCCGTCCGCGGCCTCGTCCAGGGCGTCGGCTTCCGGCCCTTCGTCTTCACCCTGGCCGACGAACTCGGCCTGGCCGGCAGCGTCACCAACACCGGCGAGGGCGTGCTGGCCGAGGTCGAGGGCAGCCGCGAGGCCGTAGAGGCGTTCTGCCGCCGGGTGGCCAGCGACGCGCCGCCGCTCGCCCAGGTGGCCTCCGTCGAGCACGCGCCGCTCGCCGCCACCGGCGCCACCGGCTTCGCCATCACCGCGTCCCGGACCGACGGACCCCGGGCCACCCTGATCCCGCCCGACGTCGCCGTCTGCGCCGACTGCCTCGCCGAACTCGCCGACCCGACCGACCGCCGCCACCGGCACCCGTTCATCAGCTGCACCAACTGCGGCCCCCGGCACACCATCGTCACCGGCCTGCCGTACGACCGCGCCAACACCACCATGGCCGGCTTCCCGATGTGCGCGGACTGCGCCCGGGAGTACACCGACCCGCGCGACCGCCGCTTCCACGCCCAGCCGGTCGCCTGCCACGCCTGCGGGCCGCGGCTCGCGCTGACCGTGCCCGGGCGCACCCGCCTCGCCGACGAGGCCCCACTCACCGGAGCCCGCCGACTGCTCGCCGCCGGCGCGGTCCTCGCCGTCAAGGGCATCGGCGGCTACCACCTGGCCTGCGACGCCCGCGACAGCGGAGCCGTCGCCCTGCTGCGCCGCCGCAAGCGGCGCGGGGACAAGCCGTTCGCATTGATGGCCCGTGACCTCGCCACGGTCGAGGCGCTGCTGCCGCTCGGCCCGGTCGAACGGGAACTGCTCACCGGACCGGTCCGGCCGATCGTCCTGCTGCGCCGCACGGGTACGCCCTCGCCCGCGTTCGCGGCGGTCGCCCCGCGCAGCCCCGACCTCGGGGTGATGCTCCCGTACACACCGCTGCACCACCTGCTGCTCGCCGCGCCCGGGCCCGACCTGCTGGTGATGACCAGCGCCAACCTCTCCGGCGAACCGATCGTCACCGACGACCGGGAGGCGCTGGACACGCTCGCCCCGCTGGTCGACGGCTGGCTCACCCACGACCGGCCGATCCACGTGCCTTGCGAGGACTCGGTGGTGCGGGTGGTGGACGGCGAGCAGTTGCCGCTGCGCCGCTCGCGCGGGTACGCCCCGCTGCCGCTTCCCCTGCCGGTGCCCGTCCGCCCGGTGCTGGCGGTCGGCGGCGACCTGAAGAACACCTTCGCACTGGCCCGCGACGGCTACGCCTGGCTGTCCGGCCACATCGGGGACATGGACGACCTGGCCACGCTGCGCGCCTTCGACCGGGCGGTGGACCAGCTCGGCACGGTCAGCGGGGTGCGGCCCGAACTGCTGGTCACGGACCGGCACCCCGGCTACCGCTCGGTCCGGCACGCCGAGCGCGCCGCCGCCGGCCGGCCGGTGTGCCGGGTGCAGCACCACCACGCGCACATCGCCGCGGTGATGGCCGAGCACGGCCTCGACGGCGGCCGGCC
The DNA here is from genome assembly GCF_040651155.1 of Kitasatospora sp. NPDC048545. Taxonomy (NCBI): domain Bacteria; kingdom Bacillati; phylum Actinomycetota; class Actinomycetes; order Kitasatosporales; family Streptomycetaceae; genus Kitasatospora; species Kitasatospora sp. NPDC048545. The sequence goes on along the minus strand of NZ_JBEZIQ010000012.1, from coordinate 50,750 downwards.
GGTGCTCGGCCTGGCCTTCGACGGGACCGGCTACGGCGAGGACGGCGCGATCTGGGGCAGCGAGGTGCTGCTGGCGGACTACGACGGGTTCCGCCGGCTCGCCCACCTCGCCTACGTCCCGCTGCCCGGCGGGGACGCGGCGGTCGAGCGCCCGTACCGGACGGCGCTGGCGCACCTGCGCGCCGCCGGTCTGCCCTGGACCGCCGGACTGCCGCCGGTCCAGGCTTGCCCGGCGGATGAACTCCGACTGCTGGAACGGCAGTTGGAGCGCAGTCTGAACACCGTGCCGACCTCCAGCATGGGCCGCCTCTTCGACGCCGTCTCCTCGCTCGCCGGGATCTGCCAGCGGGCCGGGTACGAGGCCCAGGCGGCGATCGAACTGGAGGCGGCCGCAGTCGGGTCGCGGGCGGCGGAGGGCTACCGGTTCGGGCTGCTGGTGCGCGACGGCGGCTGGATCGCCGACCCGGCGCCGGTGCTCGCGGCGGTGGTCGCCGACGTGACCGCGGGCACGCCCGTCGGACTGGTCGCCGCACGCTTCCACACCGCGGTGGCCGAGCTGGTCCGGCGGGTCTGCGCGGCCGTCCGGGAGCGGTACGGCACCACCGCGGTGGCGCTCAGCGGCGGAGTCTTCGCCAACGCCCTGCTCTCCTCGGCCTGTGCGCGCGGCCTCGGGGAGGACGGCTTCACCGTGCTGCGGCACCGCCGGGTGCCGCCCAACGACGGAGGGCTGGCACTCGGCCAGCTGATGGTGGCCGCCCGTGCGGCGGCCGCCCGGGAGGAGTGAGAGCGGATGTGCCTGGCGGTGCCCGGCAGGGTAACGGAGATCGGGGAGCGCGACGGGACCCGGATGGCGGTCATGGACTTCGGCGGGGTGGTCAAGGACGTGTGCCTGGAGTACCTGCCCGACCTGGCGGTGGGCGACTACGCCATCGTCCACGTCGGCTTCGCGCTGCAACGGCTGGACGAGGAGTCGGCCCGGCGCACCCTCGCCCTGTTCGAGGAACTCGGACTGCTGCAGGAGGAGTTCGGCGACCCGTGGGAAGCGGCGGGGGAATGGCGGGACCCGGGGGAGCGGGACCGGGAGGCGTCGGGGGAACCAGGCGCGGGGCGAGCGGCTGAGGAGGCCGGACGGTGAAGTACCTGGAGGAGTTCCGCAACCCGGAGCTGGCGGAGGGCCTGCTCGCCGACATCAGGGCCACGGTCACCCGGCCGTGGGCGCTGATGGAGGTGTGCGGCGGCCAGACGCACAGCATCATCCGGCACGCCATCGACCAACTCCTGCCGGAGGAAGTCGAGTTGATCCACGGCCCGGGGTGCCCGGTGTGCGTCACCCCGCTGGAGATGATCGACCGCGCGCTGGCGATCGCCGCCCGGCCCGGCGTGATCTTCTGCTCCTTCGGGGACATGCTGCGGGTGCCCGGCACCGACCGGGACCTGTTCCGGGTCCGCAGTGAGGGCGGCGACGTCCGGGTGGTCTACTCGCCGCTCGACGCGCTGCGGATCGCGCGCGAGAACCCGGACCGGGAGGTCGTCTTCTTCGGTATCGGCTTCGAGACCACCGCGCCGCCGAACGCGATGGCCGTCCACCTGGCCCGCAAGGAGGGCCTGCGGAACTTCAGCATGCTGGTCTCGCACGTCCGGGTGCCGCCGGCGATCGACGCGATCATGGAGTCACCGGACTGCCGGGTCCAGGGCTTCCTCGCCGCCGGGCACGTGTGCAGCGTGATGGGCACCGACGAGTACCCGGCGCTCGCCGACCGCCACCGGGTGCCGATCGTGGTCACCGGCTTCGAACCGCTGGACATCCTGGAGGGGATCCGGCGCACCGTACGGCAGTTGGAGCGCGGCGAGCACACCGTCGACAACGCCTACCCGCGGGCCGTCCGGCCCGAAGGCAACCCGGCGGCCCGCGCCATGCTGGAGGACGTCTTCGAGGTGGCCGACCGCGCCTGGCGCGGCATCGGCGTCATCCCGCTCAGCGGCTGGCGGCTCGCGCCGCACTACCGGGACCACGACGCCGAACACCGCTTCGACGTCGCCGGGATCACCACCCGCGAACCCGCCGCCTGCCGGGCCGGCGAGGTGCTGCAGGGCCTGCTCAAGCCCCACCAGTGCGAGGCCTTCGGCACCGCGTGCACCCCGCGCACCCCGCTCGGGGCCACCATGGTCTCCAGCGAGGGGGCCTGCGCCGCCTACTACCTCTACCGGCGGCTGGGCGCGCCGGCCGCATCCGCCCCGGCCCAGGAGGCGACCCCCGTTGGCTGACACCGAGATCCTCACCGGGACGGCTCCCGACGCCCCGGCCGTCCCCGACTTCTCCGGCTGGAGCTGCCCGCTGCCGCTGCGCGACCACCCCCGGGTGGTGATGGGGCACGGCGGCGGCGGGGCGCTGTCCGCGGAACTGGTGGAGAACCTCTTCGCGCCGGCCTTCGGCGGACCGGCCCTCGCCGGGCTCGGCGACTCCGCCGTCCTGCGGCTCGGCGGGGCCAGGCTCGCCTTCTCCACCGACTCCTACGTCGTACGGCCACTGTTCTTCCCGGGCGGCTGCATCGGGGACCTCGCCGTCAACGGCACGGTCAACGACCTCGCGATGAGCGGGGCGCGGGCGGCGTACCTGTCCTGCGGGTTCATCCTGGAGGAGGGTGTGGAGATGGCCGTGGTGGACCGGGTGGCGCGTGCGCTCGGCGCCGCCGCCCGGACCGCCGGGGTCGAGGTGGTCACCGGGGACACCAAGGTGGTCGAGGCCGGGCGCGGGGACGGGATCTACCTGAACACCGCCGGCATCGGACTCGTCCCCGCCGGGGTCGACATTCGGCCCCAGCGGGCCGTCCCCGGCGACGTGGTGATCGTCAGCGGGCCCATCGGGCTGCACGGGATCGCGATCATGAGCGTCCGGGAGGGCCTGGAGTTCGGGGTCGAGGTGCGCAGCGACTGCGCGGCGCTCGGCGGCCTGGTCGAGACGATGCTGGCCGTCACCCCCGACCTGCACGTCCTGCGCGACCCCACCCGGGGCGGGCTGGCCGCGGCGCTCAACGAGATCGCCACGGCGGCCGGGGTCGGCGTGACGCTGGACGAGCGGGCCGTCCCCGTCCCCGACGCGGTGGCCAACGCCTGCGCCCTGCTGGGCCTGGACCCGATGTACGTCGCCAACGAGGGCAAGCTGGTGGCCTTCGTGCCGCGTGGCGAGGCGGACGCGGTCCTCGCCGCCATGCGCGCCCACCCGCTGGGCGTGGAGGCGATGGTGATCGGCGAGTGCGTCGAGGACCATCCCGGGATGGTCGTCGCGCGCACCGGCTTCGGCGGCACCCGGGTGGTGGACCTGCCGATGGGCGAGCAGCTGCCGCGGATCTGCTGACGACACGGCGCACGGCCGCACGGCCGCCTCGGGAGGCCGCTTCCGGGGCGGCCGTGCGGGTCCGGGAGCGGCCGGAGCCGTGCGGCGTCAGCGGCGGCCGAAGAGCCTGGCGAGCCAGCCCCCGCCCGTCCGCTCCTGCGCGGTGCAGGCGCACCGGGCCGACGTGGGCACGCCCGCCAGGACCTGCTCCACGTGCATCCCGCATCCGGCGTGGGTCGGCTTCCCGCAGCGTCGACAGGCGACTCGTCGGCACATGCCGCTCTCCTTCGTTCTGGCTCCCCGGGTGGGAACGCCCTGCCCAATATACCCCAGGGGGTAATTTTCCCGCAGTGCCCGCCCGCCCGCGGGCTCGCCCGTGTGCCCCCGCGTGCCCGCCCGAGCGGCCGCCGCGGCCCGAGCCCGGCCGGGTCCGCCGAATCCCGATACGCTGAGCGAGGAGGCCCGGCGCGTCCGAGACCGGCGACCGGGCCGTCGCGGCATGGTGCGGAGGTGCGAGGTGCCGGAAGGCGACAGGGGGCGACGGCGCTGGGTCCGGCGCTCCGGAGCGGCTGCCGCGCACGGCGGCTGACGGGACGGCGCGACCGTGAGCTCCGCGGACCCCACGATCGAGGTGAACCTCACCGTGCCCAACCACGGCATCGGCCTGTGGATGGTCGGCGCGTTCGTCCTCACCTTCGTGGGCACCCGCGTGATCACCCGACTGATCCGGGCCGGCCGCGGCCCCTTCCGCAACGTCGAGGTCGGCGGCACCCACGTCCACCACCAGGTGTACGGCATCCTCGCCATGCTGATCGCCGGCGCCATGGAGTTCGCCTACCGGCCGGACACACCCGGCGCGCAGATCCTGGCCGCGCTGTTCGGCGCCGGTGCCGCGCTCACGCTCGACGAGTACGCGCTCTGGCTGCACCTGGAGGACGTCTACTGGACGCACGAGGGGCGCAAGTCCGTCGACGCCGCCTTCCTGGCGGTGGGGGTCGGCCTGCTGCTGGTGGCCGGGTTCAACCCGTTCTCCGACGTCGGCCACGGCGCCGCCGCCCACCTGGCCTTCGCGGTCGTGCTGCTGGTCGACCTGGTCTTCTCCGTCGGGGCGATCCTCAAGGGCAAGACGGCGCTCGGGGTGATCGGGCTGCTGGTGCCCCTGGTCGCGCCGGTCGCCTGCCTGCGCCTGGCCAAGCCCGACTCGCCGTGGGCCCGCTGGCGCTACCGGCCGGGCTCGCGCCGGGCCGAACGGGCGCTGCGCCGCTACCCGGCCGGGCGGCGGACCCGGATGGACGCCCTGAAGGACTTCGTCGGGGGCGTCCCCCGGCAGTGAGGTCCCGGCAGTGAGGGACCGCCGGTGAGGGACCGGCGGTTCGGAACCGGCGAGGTCCCGGCGGTGCGGGGTCAGCCCAGGAACCGGCGCAGCGAATCCGCCAGGGACCGTACGAAGCGCTCCCGGACCTGCTCGGGGACCAGGTCGAGCGACAGGTAGGGGTTGAGGTCCTCCAGCTCGACGAGGAGCAGCCGCCCGTCCGGCGCCCGGCAGGCGTCCACCCGCTGGATCCCGTGGTCGAGCGTGTTCCACGCGACGAAGCGCCGCGCGAAGTCGAGGTCCGCCGCGGTCGGCTCGTACGGCTCCAGCACCCAGCGCCGGTCGGGGTCGGGTGCGTGGAGGGCGTACTGGAACTCGTCGTCCACGAAGTAGAAGGAGACCTCGTAGGCGAAGTCGATCCGCGGCTGGACCAGCAGGCCGCCCCACTCGACGCCGCCCAGCTCGGCGCGGGTGAGGAAGCGCAGACCTATGCTGTCGGCGCCCTCCTCGGGCTTGACCGCGTAGTGGTCGACGACGGGCAGCAGGGGGAGGTCCTGCGGGCGGTCGATGGTCGGGATGACCGGGTGACCGGCCGCGGTGAGGTCCAGGAGGTACCGCTTCCCGGCCATGTCGCCCCGCCCGGTCAACGGGTTGTAGACCCGCACGCCGCCGGACAGGGCCTCGGCGCGGAACCGGTCGTACTCCTCCCGGTGGTGCAGCACCGGCCCGCTGTTGCGCACCACGACCGCGTCGAAGCGCGCCATCAGGGCCCGCGCGTCGAGCGGGTGGCACAGCGCGAGGTCGAACCACCCCCGCAGCCGGGAGGTCAGGAACACGTCCTCGTCGCCGTAGCGCCGCCCGGCGGCCGGGTAGGCGAGGTCGGTCACGTACAGCAGGCTGGGCCGGTCGGGCACGGGGAACTCCGTCGGTCGGTGGCGGGGGAGCGAATCTACCGACCGGCCGGGACGGTCACCGTACCGGCCCGCTATGCCGGGGCCTCAGCCCTCGAAGGACCGCTCCTCCAGCACGTCGAGGTTGCGGAACGACGGCGGGCCCTCGCACAGCGCCGCGACCTGTGAAGCGAACTCGGCGGTCTCCGGCCGGGCGGAGTTCTCCATCGCCACCTCGTGCGAGGGGAACTCCACGATGTTCAGGTACACGTCCTCGCCGTCGCGGTCACGGGTCTGCAGGGCCCGCGTCGCCAGACGGTGGCCCGCGTTCTTCTCGACCCAGCTGTCGAGCAGGGCGTTGAACTCGTCGATGCGACGGGTCCGGTACTCGATGATCTGGATGAACCTCACGGCTCGACCTCCTCGGCCTGGCACGGGACTTCGGCTGCCCCCTCCAGCGTCGCCCCGCAGCGCGGGCGCTGCCACCGAGACCGGGGCCGGCCGGGACCCCCACCGGTCCGGCGAGGGCGCTCGGTTCCGCCACCCGGACACTGTGGGCCGGGCACTGCGGGGCGGGCCGCACGGCGGGGCGGTGGGCCGGCGCGGATGCGCGTTGCGCCGTCGGAGTGCAGGGTGGACGGGTACGCCGCGGCCTCCGGTGGACTCCGGGGCAGCCGAGAACGATCGAAAGAGGCCCCCATGCCGACCACGAAGCTCCTCGGCCGGGCTCTGGCCCTGACCGCCCTCGCCGTCCTGCCGGCCGCCGCGTTCACGCTGCCCTCGTCGGCGGCCGCGGCGGTGGTCTCCGCCCCGCAGGCGCCGGCCGTCGCGGTGCCGGTCTCCTTTGTCGACCTGCCCGGCAGCCCGCTGCCGACCGACCACGCCGCGCACCGGATCACCGTCACCTACCGCAACGGCACCGGGGCGGACCAGACCGTCGCCCCGCAGATCCTGGTCGAGTCGCCGGACCGGGGGCCCTTCCTCAGCCCGTCGGACGTCCGGCTGGAGGTCCTGAGCGGCGGCCACTGGAGGACCGTGCCGCTGGCCAGCCAGACCGGGACCCTGTACACCGGCCTCACCTCGGCGAAGTTGGTCCTCCACAGCCACCACACCCTCACCCAGCAGTACCGGCTCACCGTGCTCCGGACCTCGCCGGGCACGGTCCAGCCCCGGGTGGCGCTGTACGCCTGACGGGCGACGGACCGCGCACTCACGGACCGCGCACTCACGGACCGCGCACTCACCAGCCGCGGCGGTCGGCCGGGGTGCCGTGGCCGGCCCGCAGGTGACGGACGAGGGTGCGGCGCAGCTCCCGGTCGTGGTCGGTCTCCACCGGGAGGTCGAGCTGGACGATGTCCACGCCCGCCGAGCGGAGGAGCCCGATGCGGGCGGCGACCGTGGCCGGGGAGCCGGTGTAGGCGGCGGTGAGGGAGCGGCGCACGTAGGCGGCGACCTGTTCGTCGCCGTGGGCCGGGTCGGAGCGGCCCCGCTCGCGGTCCCGGTCGAGTTGGACGGCCTCCCGCCAGCGACCGCCGGCGCCGCCGGAGGTGAGGCGCAGGGCGTCCCGGCGCAGGCGGCGGACGCGGTCGCGGGCCTCCTCGTCGGTGTCGGCGAGGACGACGGTGATGTGCCGCCAGATCCGCAGGGACCGGCCGTGGGCGGCGGCCGCCGCGCGGGCCTCGGCGATCCGCCGCCGGGTGTCGGGCAGCGGCAGGGGGCTGACGGCGTACACCTGCGCGTAGCGGGCCGCGAGGTCGAGGCCCTGCGGTGAGGACCCGCCGAAGGAGAGCAGCTCGCCGCCCGGCCGCGGGTGCAGGCCGGGGCGGGCATCGGCCACGGTGTAGAACTCGCCCTTGTGGTCGATGTCCCGGTCGGCGGCGAGGTAGCGGGTGAACAGGTCGAGGTACTCCTCGGCGCGGCGGTAGCGCTCGGCCTTGTCGAGGAGGTCGCCGTCGCGGGCCGTGTCGCGGTCGCTGGAGCCGATGACGACGTGCGCCGCCGCCCGTCCGCCGGACAGGCGGTCCAGGGTCGCCAGGGAGCGGGCCGCCACGGTCGGCGCGGTGGTACCGGCCCGGTGGGCGACAACGACGCGCAGCCGGGTGGTGGCGGCCAGCGCCCAGGAGGCCACCAGCCAGGGGTCGGGCCACGAGCTGGACTGCACCACCAGGGCGCTGTCCAGCCCGTCCTCCTCGTTCTCGCGTGCGGTGCGGGTGACGTACGCGGGGTCGGCGGTGCGGTCGCGGCCGTCGGGGGCCCAGCGCAGGGCCTGGCGCTCCTGCGGGGTGCTGCCGGGCACGGGGGCGGCGCGGACCCCGCCGCGGATCTCCAGGGGCACGGACTCTCCTCGGATGGGAATCGGGACGCAACGGCGGCGGGGCGGGTGGTGGTGATGGGGTGGGGCGGTGGTGGGTCAGCGGGCGGCGGGGCCGAGCCGGGCCAGGGTGTCGAGCAGCTTCGCCCGGCTGACGAACACCTCCGGCGGCAGCGACACGTACAGCTGGATGGTGGTGACGCCCGGACGGTGGTAGGCCAGGATGCGCTCGCGGCACTCCTCCGGGGAGCCGCTGACGAACAGCCCGTCGACCACCTCGTCCGGCAGGGCCTTCTGGGCGCCCTCCGGGTCCCCCGAGGTCCACAGGCGGTGCATCTCGGCGAGCAACTCGCCGTGGCCCAGCCACTCGTGGAACTTCCGGTACGGCTCGCGGTTGAGGATCCAGGCCAGGAAGGGCCGGGTGGCGCGGTGCGCGTAGTCGGTGTCCTCGGTGGGGCAGACGAAGACCTTCACCACCAGCTCCTTGCCGGGCGGCTGCGGGCCGACGGTCTCCAGGATCTTCGGCACGTCGTGAGGGAACAGCAGGTTGGTGATGGCGCCGTCCCCCTCGGTGAAGCCGAGCCGGAGCATGTTGGGCCGCAGGGCGCCCAGGATCACCTTGACCGGCTCGGCCGGCGGGTGCGGCAGCCGGTAGCCGGTGATGTCGAAGGTGTCGAACCCGCCGGTGACGTACTCGCCGCGCAGCGCCCGGGTGACGAAGCGCAGCACGTCCCGGGTGCGCTTGAACGGTTCGTCGAACGGAATGCCGTTGATGTCGGTGACGTGGGCGGGGACCGAGGCGCCGATGCCCAGCAGGAGCCGGCCGGGGGCGAGTTGGGCGAGCGTCGCGGCGGTCTGGGCGAGCACCGCCGGGCCGCGGGTGTGCACCGGGACGATGCCGGTGGCGATCCGCAGCGACGGGGACCACGCCGCCGTGGCGGCCAGCGGGGTGAAGGCATCGGTGCCGCCACCCTCTGCGCTCCACACGTCGGTGTAGCCGAGGTCGGGCAGCCGCTCTACCAGGAAGCGGTGCCGGTCGATGGTCAGTCCCGGCAGGGGCAGCGTGATGCCCCACTTGGGTGGCTCGGCCTCGGGGTGGTGGTGTGGCGGGTACGGGGTGGTCATCGGACGGGTGTCCTTCCTGGGCGCTCTGTGCTTCGGTGCTTCGGTGTGGGGGTGGGGGCGGGGTGGGATTTCTTGCGGGGCGGGGCTCAGCCGACCCAGACCGTGGTGAGGTCGAGGAACCAGGACTGCGGCTGCACCAGCCCGTGGACCTTCGGCGAAAGGGCCCGCGGGTTGCGGTCGTTGACGACGAACAGCCAGGGCGCGTCCTGGGTGACCAGCGTGAGGGCCTTGCGGTACCCGGCCTGCCGGGCGGCCTGGTCGGCGTCGGCGGCCGAGGCCGCCAGCAACCCGTCGACCTGCGGGTTCGCGTAGTGGCCCGTCCAGAACGGGCTCCCGGAACCGATGAACAGCGGCAGCAGCGCCTCGGACTGGAACAGCGTGGTGGACTGGGCGACGGCATCGGAGCCGAGTGCCACCTGGCCCTTGGCCTCGGCGCCGATCAGGGTGGTCCAGTCGGTGGTGCGCAGTTCGACCCTGATGCCGACGGCGGCGAGGTCCCGCTGGAGGGCCTCGGCGATCGGCACCGGCAGCAGGTTGCCGCTGCCGCCGGTGGGCACGGTGACGGAGGTGGCGAAGCCGTTCGGGACGCCGGCCTCGACGAGCAACTGCCGGGCCTTGGCGGGGTCGTAGGAGTAGGCGTCGCCGGCGGGGTCGTAGGCGGCGGTGGCCCGCGGCGCGGCCTGGTAGGCGGGGTCGGCGGTGCCGTGCAGCAGCTTGTCGGCGATGGCCTTGCGGTCGATCGCGTAGTTGGCGGCCCGGCGCACCAGCGGGTTGTTCCAAGGCTCCTTGGACGTGTCCAGGATCCAGTACCAGAGGTGGTCGTAGCTGTTGGTGGCGATCGTGACGCCGTCCGATTCCAGGCTCTCGATGTCGTCCGGGTTCGGGTACTCGATCCAGTTGGCGCCGCCGGAGCGCAGCGCCGCGGTGCGGGCGGCGGCGTCCGGCAGCGCCTTGATCACCAGCCGGTCGAGCCTGGGGGCGCCACGCCAGTAGTCCTTGTTGGCGGCGAGCTCGATCTGCTGGCCCTCGGTCTGTGAGACGAAGCTGAACGGGCCGGTGCCGACCGGGTGTTGGGCGAAGTTCGCCGAGCCGGACCTGCGGACGGCGGTGGGGCTGGCGATCAGGACGTGCGCGAGGTCCTCGGGGAAGTGGCCGTTGGGCTCCTTGGTGACCAGTTCGACGTGCTCGGCGTCGGTCTTGCGGTAGGAGGCGATGTCGCCCGCGTACTCCGCGGCGGCGGCGCCCAGGGCGTCGGTGTACTCGGGGCTGCCCTTGTCGAGGTAGCGCGCCAGGTTGAAGACCACGGCGTCGGCGTCGAAGGGGGTGCCGTCCTGGAACTTCACGTCCTTGCGGAGGGTGAACGTCCAGGTCCTGCGGTCGGCCGCGACCTGCCAGTCGGTGGCGAGGGCGCCGGTGACCACCGGCGGCTTGTCGGTGCCCTTGAGCAACTCGTAGCGGGTCAGGCCCTCGTAGAGCTGGAAGGAGACCAGACGCTTGCCCTCGAAACCCGCGCCGCCGATCACGGTGTCGGTGTTGGGCAGCTTGCCGGTGGCGCCGATGACCAGTGTCCCGCCGCGGCCGTCACCGCCGCCCGCCCCGGTCGCGCCGCCGTCGGACCCGGAGCAGCCGGCGGCCGCGGCGAGCAGGGCGACGGCGGCCGGCAGGGCGACGGCTCCGGAGCGGATGCGAGCGGTGCGGTTCATGGTGATTCCTCGTCGGTTCGGTGGTGCGTCTGCGGTTCGGCTGTGGTTCGTCGGGGAGGGCGGTCGCGTGGGCGTGGGCGTCAGGGCGCGGACGGGGCGGCGCCGGTGGCGGCTTCCAGCAGGGCCCGGGTGTACGGGTGCGCGGGGGAGTCCCAGAGACGGTCGGCGGGGCCCTCCTCCACCACCCGGCCCGCCCGCAGCACCAGCACCCGGTGGGCGAGATGACGGACGACGGCGAGGTCGTGGGAGATGAACAGGTAGGCCAGGCCGGTGCGTTCGCGCAGACCGGTGAGCAGGTCGAGCAGCCGGGCCTGCACGCTGCGGTCCAGGGCGGACGTGGGCTCGTCGCAGACCAGCAGCTCCGGCCCGGTGGCCAGCGCCCGGGCGACGGCCACCCGCTGCAGCTGCCCGCCGGACAGCTCCCGCGGGTAGCGGGCGGCGAGTGCGGGCTCCAGACCGACCTGGGCGAAGAGCCGGGCGACTTCCGCGGCACGCTCGGCGCGCGGCGTGCCGTGCAGCCGCAGGGCGAAGGCGACCGCCTCCCCGGCCCGCAGGCTCGGGTTGAGCGAGCCGCGCGGGTGCTGCGGGACGAACTGCAGCCGGCCCCGCAGCGCGCGGTCGGCGCGCCCGCGCAGCCGGTACGGGTCGCGGCCCGCGAAGCGGACGCTGCCGGAGTCGGGGGAGAGCAGGCCGAGGGCGAGGCGGGCCAGGGTGGACTTCCCGGAGCCGGACTCGCCGACCAGGCCGACGGTCTCGCCGGGGGCGACGCGGAGGCTGACCCCTGCCAGGGCCGTCCGGTCGCCGAAGTGCTTGCCGACGGCGTCGAGGGCGAGCAGGGGGGCTGCGGTGGGTGCGGGCCGGTGGTCGGTCGCGGTGTGAGGGCCGGTCGCGCGCTGGTCGGTCGCGGCGTGCCGGCCGGCGGCGGTGCGGGGGTCGGTGCTCATCGGCGGGCTCCCGGTTCGGCGGCCACCAGGGCGGCGGTGAAGGCGTGGTCGGGCTCGCGGAGCACCCGCTCGGCCGGGCCGAGTTCGACGACCCGCCCGGCCCGCATGACCGCCACCGTGCCGCCGATCCGCCGGGCCACTGCGAGGTCGTGGGTGACCAGCAGCAGCGCGATGCCGCAGTCGGCGCGCAGGGTGGTGAACAGGTCCAGGATCCGGCCGCGGACCAGGGCGTCCAGCGCGGTGGTCGGCTCGTCGGCGATCAGCAGCTCCGGCCCGCAGCAGATCGCGAGGGCGATCGCGGCGCGCTGGCGCAGGCCGCCGGAGAGTTCGTGCGGGTACGCCCGGGCGACCCGCTCCGGATCCGGGACGCCGGCGGTGGCGAGCAGCCCGGGGACGGCGGCACGGGCGGCCCGGCGGCCGTCGGCGACCCCGTGCCGGCGCAGCACCTCGGCGAGCTGCGGGCCGATCCGGCGCAGCGGGTCGAGCGAGGAGCTCGGGTCCTGCGGCACGTAGCCGATGCGCCGGCCGCGGACGTCGGAGAGCGCGCGTTCGTCGAGCGTCCGCAGGTCCGTCCCGGCGAGGCGGACGGCGCCGCTCACGGCAGCGCCGCGCCCGGGCAGGCCCAGCACCGTCCGGGCGACGGTGGTCTTGCCGCTGCCGGACTCGCCGAGCAGCACCACGGCGCCGCCGGCCCGCAGCGCGAGGGACACCCCGTCGACAGCCCGGACGCCGCCGGGGTACGCGACGCCCAGACCGTCGATCTCCAGCAGTGCGCCCATCCGGCCACCCTTTTCGTGGCTCATCGGGTCACCTGCTTCGCGGCTCGCCGGGCCGCGGCCGGGGTGGCCCGCGGCAGGTGGGCGGCGGCGTCGCCGATGCGGGTGCGCAGCGCCTCGCCGAGGGTGTTGAACACGACCGAGACCGCGAGGATGACGAGGGCCGGCAGCACCGCCACCCAGGGATGGGTGAGCAGGGCGGGCCGCAGCTCGTCCAGCATCGCGCCCCACTCGGCGGTGGGCGGGGCGACACCGAGCCCGAGGAAGGACAGCCCCGCGGCGTACACGACGGCGAGCCCCACCAGCGACGAGGCGTACACGAGCACCACCGGCGCCACCACGGGGACGACCTGACGGAGCACCAGCGCGCCCCAGCCGGCGCCGCTGACCCGGGCCGCCTCCAGGTACTCGGAGCTGCGGATCCGCCGGGTCTCGGTGAACGCGACCCGGGCGACCGCGGGGGTGAGCACCACGGACAGCGCCAGCACCGTCGCGCCCAGGCCGGGGGTGAGCAGCGAGGCGACGGCGATCGCCAGCAGCACCCCGGGGAACGCGTAGAGCACGTCCAGCGTGCGCAGCAGGGCCTGCTCGGTGAGGCGGCCGCCGAGCCCCGCCGCGATGCCGAGCAGCGTCCCGGCGACGGTGGCGACCGTGACCGGCACGAGCCCGCCGGTGAGCGAGGCGCGCCCGCCCCAGACCAGGCGGCTCAGCAGGTCGCGGCCCTGGCCGTCGGTGCCGAGGAGGTGGCCCGGGCTGCCGGGGTCGAGCAAGCGGTCCGCGAGCCGTCCGGCGGCCGGGTCGTACGGCGCGACCAGCGGTGCGGCGAGGGCGAGCAGGAGCAGCAGTACGGCGAGCGCACCGGAGACGACCAGGCCCGCGTTCCGCCCGGTCCACCGGGTCGGTGTCATGTCAGACCCTCACCCTCGGGTCGATCGCCGCGTGCGCCGCGTCCACCAGGAGGTTGACGCCGACGAACGCGACCGCCACCACCAGCACCCCGCCCTGCACCAGGGGCAGGTCGCGGGCGGTGAGCGCGTCGTACAGCAGCCGGCCGATGCCGGGCCAGGCGAACAGGGTCTCCACGAAGACCACCCCCTCCAGCAGGTAGGCGAGTTGCAGGCCGCCGATGGTCAGCAGCGCGGGCGAGGCGTTGTGCACGCAGTGCCGCAGCACGGCGGCCGGGCGCAGACCGCGGGCGCGCAGCGAGTCGGCCAGCTCGCCGGCCAGGACGGTGCCCAGCGCGGCCCGGAACACCCGGGCGGTGAGGCCGAGCGGCACGAGCGCGGCCGCGACGGCGGGCAGCACCAGGTGCCTGGCCAGGTCGGCCGGGCCGCCGGAACCGAACACGTCGTGCGTGCCGCCGGCCGGCAGCCAGCGCAGCCCGACCGCGAAGACGGCGATCAGCAGCAGCGCCACCGAGTACTGCGGCGCGGACACCGCGAGGGTGGACAACGCGCCGGAGATCCGCCCGCCGGGGCCGCGCGGGCGCACCGCGCCCACCGCGCCGAGCGCCACCCCGCCCGCCAGTACCAGCAGCAAGGCGGCCCCGGTCAGGGTGAGGGTCCGGCCGAGCGCGGGGAGCAGGAGGTCGGCGACCGGGCGCTGTCCGGAGACGGACGTACCGAGGTCGCCGGTGAGCGCGTGGCCGAGCCAGTCGACGTAGCGGACGGGCAACGGCTGGTCCAGGCCCAGCCGTTCGGTGAGTTCCCGCCGCGCGCCGGGCGGCGCGCCCGGGCCGAGGAAGGCGGCGACCGGGTCGCCGGGGACGAGCGCGACGGTCGCGAAGACGACGGCGGTGACGCCGAGCAGCGTGGGGACGGCCAGCAGGAGCCGGCGCAGCAGGAACCGGGTCAGCCGTCGGCCCTCCGGGGCGGGGCGCCGGACGGGCCGGCGGCGGGCCGGTGGGGCGGTGCGGGCATGGTCCTGCTGCTCCTTCGGGAGTCGGGTGTGTCGGGAGTCGGGCGCGTGTCAGGGATCGGGTGTGCCAGGGGTCGGGTGTGCGGAGGGGAGAGGGCCGAGGGTCGGGTGTGCGGGCGGTCCGGTGTGCCGGGCCGTCGGTTCGGCCCCGGGGCGGGGGCGGTCGGCGCCTGTCCGGGGTCGTCAGCGGAACTCGGGGGCCGTCAGCGGGAGTCGGAGCACCGCCGCGGCGGCCGTGGTCGCTTGGAGGAGCGTCGCGGATGCACGGCCCGGACAGCCAGTCAGTTCCTGGTGCTGTTACTTCCGGTCACAGGATCCGTGGGTGGCGGGAGTGCCGCTGCCCGGGCCGCCGGGGCCCGGTCCTGTCCTTGACCTGCACAAGGAACCGGACCTAGGGTTCCCCGCATGGCTATTCGGCGGACCGGCTTCACCTTGGTCGGGATCGGCGGCTCGTGGCACCGAAGGTGTTTCGACGAGTCCTGTCGATCGCGCTCCACGCGCTGACCGCCCCGGTCCACACCCGCCGCGGTCGGCGCCCCCTCCTCACCCGGAATCCATGCCCGACGCCCGTCCGCGTCGCCGGCGGAGCCCTGTCGCAGCACACCGCGTCCACGGGGCCGACCAGCCACCAGCTAGGGGGACCGCATCGCCATGCCACACCACAGACGTCCGACCTCCGTCCCCGGAGGTGCCCGATGGCAGCAGTGAGCACCTTCGCCGCCCCGGCCGGCCCTCGGGGCCGCCGGCTTCCCGCCCGCCGCGGCGCCTGCGGCGGCCCCGGCCCGGGGGACGCCCCCGGTACCGGGCCGGCCCGGCCGCGGGCCGAGATCGACAACCCGCTGGACCTGATCGCCGGTCACCAGCTGCTGGCCGAACCGGCACCGCCCGCCCCCGGCCGGGCCGACGCCGGCTGCGGTTGCGGCCACCCGATGTGCGTGGACGAGGACCGCGACCGCACCGCCCTCGCCCGGGTGTTCCTGGTCGAGCGGCACTCGGTGGCCAGCGCCGGGCTGCGCAGCGTGCTGGCCACCGCACCCGGACTGGCGGTGGTCGGCTCCACCGGTGACCCGCTGCGCGCCGTGGCGGCCGTGCACCGCATCGCCCCCGACGTCGTCCTGCTCGGCCGGGGCGCGAGCCTGGAGGAGGATTTGGCGGCCGTGGTGGCGCTGCGCGGACCCGACGGGGCACCCGACGCCCGGGTCCTGCTGCTGCGCCGGGCCGAGTCGACCGCCGAGGCGAGCCGGATGCTGCTGGCCGGAGCCAGCGGGTGCTTCCCGCTCGACCTCGCGGGGGAACGGATCATCGGCGCGGTCCAACTCGTCGCGGCCGGCGGGTCGGTGTTCATGCCGGCGCCGCCGCCCGCCCGGACCCACGCGGCGGCACCCGCCCGGCACCTCGGCGAACTGCCGCCGCAGCAGGCCGGGCTGACCGAGCGCGAGCGCGAGGTGCTCGTCGAGCTCGGGCACGGGCTGAGCAATGCCGAGATCGGGCGTGAACTCGCCCTGGCCGAGGCCACCGTGAAGAAGCACCTCACCCAGGCCATGCGCAAGATCGGGCAGCCCGACCGGCTGCGCGCCGCGCTCTATGCCCACCGCCACGGGCTCGCCGGATAGGTCCGGCTCCCACGCACGCACCGCCCGAGGGCGGGTCCCGCCGGTACGCGGGGCCCGCCCTTCGTGGTGTCCGGCTTCGGCCGTGCCGCCGTTCGCCGTGCCCGGGCTCCCGGAGGGCGGGGCGCCGGGCGACCTTCGGAGCATCCGCACGGCGACGATCGGCGCCCTGACCGGCGCCGTTCGGGGCTACCGGGCCGGTCGGGCCGCTTCGTAGCGTGGCGGGAACGACGACGACACGACGGTCCGAAGGATCGTTCAGCCGAAGGGAGATGGCCCGATGGGGGGTGTGTCCGACGGGACGGGCGGTGCGACCGGCTCCGGTGGCCGGGCGGGCGGCGAGGCCGGGCCGCGCACGGCGGTCCTGGCCGCCGGCGCGGGCCGACGGCGCCCCGGCGCGGAGCAGCCGAGGTCGCCGTACCGCGCGATGCCGGACGCCGAGCGGTCCGCGCTCTGGCGGCAGCGGCTGCACGAGGCCGAGGCCGGGTTGACGCGGTACCTGGTGTCCCACGGGGACGAACTGCACCTCACCGACTGGTTCGTCCTGCAGTCCGAGCTCTTCGCGGACCTGCCCGAGCGGGACGCGCCGGCCGTCGAGTGGCAGCGGGTGTTCTTCCGCGACCAGGCACTGATGGAACGTTTCCTCGTCCTCCGCTACGGCGAGGCGGTGCTCGGCGACTGGGCCCGCTCCAACGCCGAGGTGCACCGCGACGTCGAGCCCGACCACGGCCGGGGCGCCGCCGACCCGATCCACCGGATCGCCCGGCAGGCCGAACTGTACGGCTCGGACTACGAGTTCGACGATGACGCGGAGCCCGGCCCCGAGCACGCCGCGCTCACCATCACGCACTGCGCGATCTGGGACTACCGCGAGAAGGCCCGCCGCTCGGGCGTCCGACTGACCCTCGCCTCGCCCTGCACCTACTGCACCGAGGCGCTGTCCGCCAACATCCGCGCCAAGGGCTACCGGCCCGCGCACCGGCTGACGCACGGTCCGACCGGCCACGGCTGCCGCTGGGAGTGCACCGCCGCGAGCGCGGACGGCTCGTCGGCCGCGGACGTCCAGCCCGCGGGAGCCGCCCGGCCCGCGGAGCCCGCCGCGCCCGCTCCGCCTTCCGGCCCCGCCGGACCCACCGTCACCGACGAACCCGGGGAGTCCTGACATGTGCGGAATCACCGGCTGGATCGACTGGGACACCGACCTGCTCCACCAGGCCCGGGCGCTCCGGGAGATGACCGCCACCCTCGCCTGCCGGGGCCCGGACGCCGACGGCGTCTGGCTCTCCCGGCACGCGGCCCTCGGCCACCGGCGGCTGTCCGTGATCGACCTCGACGGTGGCGTCCAGCCGCTCGCCGACCGACCCGGACCGGACACCGCGGCCGTCCTCTCCTACAACGGCGAGCTCTACAACCACCGCGAACTGCGCACCGAACTGGAGGCCCTCGGGCACGCCTTCCGGACCCGCTCGGACACCGAGGTGGTCCTGCGCGCCCACCTCCAGTGGGGCCGGTCCGCGCCGACCCGGTTCAACGGCATCTTCGCCTACGCCCTGTGGGACGCCCGGCAGGAGGAACTGCTGCTGGTCCGCGACCACCTGGGCATCAAACCGCTCTTCTGGCACGCCCACCGCAGCGGCGTGCTGTTCGGCTCCGAGCCGAAGGCGGTGCTCGCCAACCCGCTGTTCCGCGCCGAGCTGGACGCGGAGGGCATCGCCGAACTGTTCGCGCTGCCCGCCGCACCGAGCGCCGGCCACGGACTCTTCCGCGGCCTCCACGAGGTCCGGCCCGGCCACCTGGTGGCCGTCACGCGCGCCGCCACCCGCGAGGTCCGCTACTGGCGGCTGGAGTCCGCCGAGCACCGGGACGACGCCGCGACCACCCGGGCGACCGTCCGCGGCCTGCTCGCCGACGCCGTCGGACGGCAGCTGATCAGCGACGTCCCGCTGTGCACCCTGCTCTCCGGCGGCGTCGACTCCAGCGCCGTCACCGCGCTGGCCGCCGCGGCCCGCGAGCGGGCCGGCCAGGGCAAGATCACCAGCTTCTCCGTCGACTTCCCCGGCAGCGCCGACCGCACCCCCGACGCCTGGCGGACCACCCTCGACGCCCCCTACGTGGAGGCCGCCGCCGAGCACATCGGTACCCTGCACACCACCGTCCTGGTGCCCGACGACGACCTGCTGGACGCCCGCGACGCCGTCCTGCGCGCCCGCGACCGCCCCGGGTGGGGCGAGATGGACGCCTCCCTGCACCTGCTCTTCCGCGAGGTGCGGCGGCGCTCCACCGTCGCGCTCTCCGGCGAGGCCGCGGACGAGATCTTCGGCGGCTACCCCTACTTCCACGACGCCGCCGCGGTCGCCGCCCCGACCTTCCCGTGGCTGCACGGCAGGGCCACCCCGGCGGACCTGCTGCGCGCGGACGTCCGGGACGAGGTGCGCCCCGAGGAGTACACCGCCGCCGCCTACCGCCGCTCGCTCGGCGAAGTACCGCGCCTGGACGGGGAGCCGGCCTGTGACGCGCGGATCCGCGAGGTCTTCCACCTCGCGCTGACCCGCTGGCTGCCCCCGCTGCTGGACCGGGTCGACCGGGTGTCGATGTCGGTGGGCCTGGAGGTCCGGGTGCCGTTCTGCGACCACCGCCTGGTGGAGTACCTGTGGAACGTCCCGTGGGCGCTCAAGGCGCCGGACGGGCGGGCCAAGGGCCTGCTCCGGGACGCCGTCCGGGACCTCCTCCCGCCGCAGGTCACCGACCGGCCCAAGAGCGGGTACCCGTCCACGCCCGCCGTCCGCTACACCGAGGTGCTCACGGCCCGGGCGCAGGACCTGCTGGCCGACCCGAACGCGCCGGTGTTCGAGCTGGTGGACCGCGAGCTGGTCCGCCGGCTGCTCGCTGCGGGCCGGCCGCTGCCCAGCCCGCGCACAGCGCCGAACCCGGTCGGCGGCCTCGACCACCTCGTCCAGGTCGACGAGTGGCTGCGCGCCTACCGGGTGGGGCTGCGATGAGCGGCGCCGCCCCGACGGCCGCCCCGACCGCCGCCTCCGACCTGCGGGCGGCCGTCGACGGCCCCGAAGTGCGGGCGGCCGTCGAGGAACCGGACGTACGGACGGCCGCCGAGGACTTCCGGGCCGCCTCCCGCGGCTGGACCAGCGGGGTCGCGGTGATCACCACCCGCACCGGCGAGGAGGTCTTCGCCAAGACGGTCTCCTCCTTCAGCACCCTCTCCCTCGACCCGCTGCTGGTCACCGTCGCGATCGGCCGGCACAGCCCGCTGGTGGCCGCCGTCCGGGCCTCCGGACACTTCGGACTGTCAATCCTGACGCATCGTCAGATGTCCGTCGCCCGGCGGTTCGCCACCCCCGGGGCCGGCCGCGCGCGCGGCGCCTTCACCGCCGTCGGTGCCCATGCCGCCGTACCGATGCGGACGGCCGCCACCGGCGCGCCGCTCGTCGAGGACGCCCTGGCCCGGTTCGACTGCCGGCTGCACGCGGACCTCCCCGGCGGCGACCACACCATCCTGGTCGGCCGGGTCGCCGCCGCTGCCCGCGACGACGGCACACCCCTCCTCTACCACGACGGCCAGTACCGCGTACTGGCCCCGAATCCCCTCACCACCAACGGAGTCGGCGCATGACACTGCTGGACACCCGCACCGGTCGCGGCGCGCCCGCCACCGCCCGAGGCCTCCTCACCGGCGACCGCTACCGGGCCGAACTCGACGACGGCCGTGAGCTCTACCTCGACGGCCGACGGATCGCCAACCCCGCCGAGCACCCCGCGTTCCGCCCGGCCGTGGACGAACTGGCCCGCCTGCTCGACCTCCAGCACGACCCCGACCACCGCGACCTGCTCACCTGGCAGGACCCCGACAGCGGCCTGCGGCTGGCCCGCGCCTACCAGCTCCCGCGCACCCTCGACGACCTCCGGCTCCAGCGCCGCAGCGCCGAGTTCTGGCACGCCGAAGCGCTCGGACAGCAGGGCCGCTCGCCCGCCTTCATGGCCTCCATCGCCGTCGGCGTCCACGACTTCCGGCACCGGCTCGCCGAGGCCGACCCCCGCTTCGGCGCCAACGCCGAAGCCTGGTACCGCCACTGCGCCACCAACGACCTCGTCCTCTCGCACGCCCTCGGCGACCCGCAGATCGACCGCTCCGCCTCCCCGGTCGACGACCCCGACCTCGCCCTGCGCGTCATCGAGGAGAACGACCAGGGCATCGTGGTGCGCGGCGCCAAGCAGCTCACCACCCTCGCCCCGCTCGCCCACGAAGTACTGGTCTACCTCTCGGCCTCCTTCACCGAGGGCCGCGGCGAGCAGTTCGTGAGCTGGTTCGCCCTGCCGCTCGACACCCCCGGCCTGATCACCCTCGCCCGCGAACCGCTCGGCACCGCCGCCTGGGGCCACGCCCACCCGCTCGGCGCGCGGTACGACGAGCAGGACGCGATGCTCTTCTTCGACGACGTCCTGGTGCCCTGGGAGCGCGTCTTCCTGTTGCGCGACCCCACCCTGGCCCGGCTCGGCCTCGCCCGGATCAACGCCTGGAGCGCCTACATCGGCCACGTCCGCTACCGCGAGCGGCTGCGCACCCTGCTCGCCACCGCCACCCTCGTCGCCGAGTCGATCGGCGTGGACGGCTTCCGCAACATCCAGGAGGACCTCGGACGCCTCGCCGGGTACGCCGAGCTGACCGAGTACTTCCTGGACGCCGCCGAAGCCCGCGGCGGCCCCACCGACAGCGGCCTCTTCGCCCCCGGTGACACCGCCGCCTCCCGGGTCTGGTCCGCCGAGGTCGCCGGCAGCGCCGTCGAGATCGTCCGCCGGATCGGCGCCTCGGGACTGCTCATCCAGCCCACCGCCGCCGACCTCGCCCACCCCCGGCTGCGCCCGCACCTGGACCGCTACATGCGCGGGCGCGACATCGACGCCGAGCGCAAGTCCCGGCTGTTCCGGATCGCCTGGGAGCTCACCGGCGACGGCTTCGGCCAGCGCCAGGACCTCTACGAGTACGTGCACCGGGGCGACCTCGCGCGCAACCGGATCAACATCTTCAAGCGGTACGACCAGAGCGGGGCCCGTGAGCGGCTGCTGCAGCTGGTCGACCGGCCCGCCGACGCCGAGGAGAACCAGAAGTGACCGCGTCCGCCATCGAGATCCAGGCCCGCACCCTCGCCGGGTACGCCGACGCCAGCCGACTGCGCCAGGTCCAGGACCGCGACTGGGTGCTCGACCAGGTCACCGGCGCCCCCGAGACCCTGATCGACCTCGGCAGCGGGATCGGCCAACTGCTGCAGGCCGCCCTCGAACGGTTTCCCGCCCTGCGGCGCGCCGTCGGCCTGGAACGCTCCCCGCACCGCATCGCCGAGGCTGCCGAGCGGCTCCGGCCGTACGGCGAGCGGGTCGCCCTGCACCGGGCTGACCTCACCGCGCCCGAGCCGCTGCCCTTCCGGGCCGAGGTGATCACCCAGACCTCGGTGCTGCACTGGCTCCACCCGGACGAGGAACGGATCTTCGCCTGGGCCGGCGCCCACCTCGCCCCCGGCGGCACGTTCCTGCTCACCACCTACCACCCCGCCCGGGACGAACACGGGCTCGGCGGCGAGGACGAACTCGTCCGGGACGCCCTGGTCGCCCTCGGCACCCCGTACGACGAGGTGCCCGGCGCCTTCGCCCGCGGCGGCGTCCTGCCCATCGCCACCCGCACCAGGACCGTCGAGGACCTCGCAGCGCTGATCGGCCCGCACCTGCGGGTGGCCGGCCACCTGGAGCGCGACGCCGTCGTCACCGTCGACGGCGCCGCGCAGTACGAGCACTTCCACGCCGCCACCTTCGGCGACTACTACAGCGGCCTCGTGCCGGAGGACCGGCGGGCTGAGTTCTTCCGCGCCGTCGGCGAGAGCGCCTGGCGCCGGCAGCGGGAGCGCGGACACGTCAGCCACATGGCCGTCCGGCTCTGGGCGTTGACGTCCCGTTGACAGTGTGTGCGGTCGTTAACAGTGTGTGCGGTCGTTAACAGTGTGTGTAGGCCGCCGCTCACCCCTGGGAGGAGCGGCGGGCTCCACCTACGCTGGGGCCGAACCCCGGAACCCCCGACGTCCGCAGCAAGTGTCCGAGGAGCCCACCCGTGTCAACTCCCCCCGCCGGACGGGAACTCGGCGCCTTCCTGCGCGCCCACCGCGAACTCCTCAAGCCCGCCGACGTCGGCCTCACCGCCACCACCCGCCGCCGCACCCCCGGCCTGCGCCGCGAAGAGGTCGCCTCCCTCTCCGGCGTCGGCCTCGCCTGGTACACCTGGGTCGAACAGGGGAGGGTCGCCGCCTCCCGGCAGGTGCTGGAGGCGATCGCCCGCGTGCTGCGGCTGGACGACGCGGGCCTGCGGCACGCCCTGCGCCTGGCCGGCTACCACGAGCCCGCCCCGACCGCCGGGCCCGAGGGCACCGGCCGCGTCGCCGAGGCCATCCAGCCCGTCCTCGACTCCTGGCCCACCAGCCCGGCCGTCCTGCTCGACCGCCACTTCGACCTGCGCGGCTGGAACGCCGCGTGGGCGGCGCTGTGGGGCCCGCCCGAGTTCGTGCCCGCCGACCGGCGCAACCTCATGTGGGTGATGGCCGCGCACCCGAGGGTGCGCGCGGTGCTGCCCGACTGGGAACCGCTCGCGATGAACGTCTTCCAGCACTTCCGCGCGCAGGCGGGCCCCGCCCTCGCCGACCCCCGCACCCGCGAGGTCTACCGGCACCTGGACGAGGACGCGCCGGAGCTCCGCCACTGGTGGGGGTGCCACTCGGTGGCGGAGCTGACCGTGCGCACCGTCACCGTCGCGCCGGCCGGCCTCGGCCCGGTCCGGCTGACCCTGTCGTCCTTCCACCCGGTGGACGACCCGTCCGCGACGGTGCTGCTGTTCACCCCGACCGCCGCCGCCGACCGGGCGCGGATGACCGAACTGGTCGAGCATCCGTTGCGCGCGGTCGGCGGCGGCGAGGGGGAGCGCCGGGTCGGCTGAGCCGGTCTCAGGCCTCCGGCGCGGTGGCGGCCGCGGTGGCGGTGGTGGCGGTGATGGCGTTGTGGCGCAGCCCCGCACTGACCGCCAGCCCGCCGAGCGCGGCCAGCAGCGCCAGCCCGGCGCCGACCAGCAGGGTGCCCTGCGCGACGTCGCCGAACGTCCCCACCGCCCAGGCGCCGACGCCGGTGCCCGCGTACATGGTCGAGGTCAGCCAGGCGCTGGAGGTCGCCCGCAGCTCCGGGGCGATGGTGCCCGCCAGCGTCTGCTGGTCCGTCACGAAGCCCCCCGAGGCGAGGAACCACACCGTCACCCCGGCCAGGGCGAGGACCAGGCCCGGCCCCTCGGCCGTCACCGCGATCCCCACCGCCAGCAGGACGCCCCACAGCGGCAGCAGCGGAAGGTCCGAACGCCCGGCGGTCCTGGCCCGGTCGCCGAGCCGCCCGCCCACCAGCGAACCGGCCATGCTGCCCGCGCCGACCAGTACGCCCACCAGACCGAGCGCCTGCACCGACAGGTCGAAGCGCTGCACCAGCAGCGCGCCGAGGAAGGTGTAGGCGCCCAGGTTGGCCGTGTTGAACACGGTGTTGACCAGCAGGGCGCGGCGCAGTGTCGGGTCGGCCCAGCCCGCCAGGATCGCCCGGACCGCGCCCACCCGTGGCGTGGGCGCCCCGGCCGGTCCGCCCCCGACCTGACGCAGCAGCAGCGGCACCGCGGCGGCCGTGCCGACCGCCAGCGCCCAGAACGCCGAGCGCCAGCCGGCCAGCCCGGCCAGGAACCCGCCGAGCGGCACACCGATCACCTGGCCGCAGGAGAACAGCGCCATGGCGAGGCCCAGTGCCCGCCCGCGCACCGCCTCCGGCGCGGTCTCGGCGATGTGGGCCCAGATCGCCGGCCCGGCCGCGGCCGCCGCCAGCCCCGCCACCGCGCGGGAGACGACCAGCAGGGTCAGCCCGGTGGACAGGGCCGCCGCCGCGTTGGACAGGACGAACAGCAGGGTGCCCACGAGGAGGGTGCGCCGGCGGCCGAACCGGTCGCTCGACAGCCCGAGGAAGGGCGCCGCGACGGCGTACACCAGTACGTACGCCGTGACGCTGGACGCGGCGGCCGCCTCGCTGGTGCGGACCGAGTCCGCGATGGTCGGCAGCAGTGGCGACACCAGGAACGTCTCCGTGCCGAACAGGAACAGCAGGAGGAACACCCCTGCGTAGCGCCACCGGTCGAAGCCCGGTGCCGGTGCGTCCAGCGGCGGGACCTCCTCGGCCCGGTCGGGCAGGGGCGGGTCGGAGATGCTGCTCACGACGGGGTACCACCTTCTGGTACGGGGCGCGGCCGGCCCTCGGACGGCGGGCGGAAGCGGCCGCGCGACGGCTGACAGGACGTCCGATGCGGCCATCCTGCGGACCGGCCCGGCACCCAGCCAGACAGGCGGTGATCCTGTGACCACGGCTCACAGGCTCGGTGCGGCGTCGTGCGGCGTCGTGCGTTGTCATGCGTCGTCGTGCGCTGTGGTGCGCTGTGGTGCCAACTCCGGGGCACGGGGCGCACAGCCGCCCGGCCGGGCCGGCCGTAGCTTCGAGGAGTGCCGAGCCGCCGACCGCGGACTCCGCAGACCGGGCCCGACCGCGCGCACCCCCGACCGGGCGACCGGACCCACTGGACGTCCTTCCGCCCACCGGACCCCTTGCCACCCCCCAGTCCCCCTTCCCCGAACAGGAGCACCCGATGGAAACCGTGCACCGGACCGCTGACGAGACCGCGCACCCGACCGGCGGTGGCCAGCCGCTGCTGCACCAGAAGGGCGCCGAGACCCAGGCGTTCGGCACGCTCAAGCAGCTGCCGATCGGCCTCGGCCACGACACCCGCATGTACGGCTGCCAGCGGCTGAACCGCGTCCTCGCCGACACCCAGATCCTCTACTCGCTCTACAAGAAGCACCACTGGCTCATGCGCGGGGCGACCTTCTACTCGCTCCACCTGATGCTGGACAAGCACGCCGACGCCCAACTGGCCATCGTGGACGCCTTGGCCGAGCGGGTGCAGAGCCTCGGCGGCGTCGCCGTCGGAGACCCGCGTCACGTCGCGGAGCTGACGTCCGTCCCCCGGCCGCCGGACGGCGTCGAGAAGGTCCCCGTCATGCTGTCGCGACTGCTCGACGCGCACGAGCGGATCCTGATCGACGCCCGGGACGCCGCCGCCAGGCTCTCCGCGGAGGGCGACGAGGGCAGCGCCGACCTGCTCGTCTCGGAGGTCGTCCGCACCGGCGAGGCCCAGGTGTGGTTCCTGGCCGAGCACCTGGTCGACACCCCGCTGGTGCGCGGCTGATGGCGGACCCGCACGACGTCGCGGCGGCCGCCGCCGGCCCGGCCGAGCAGCCGGACGCCCGGGCGGAACGCCGCTTCGAACCGGACCTCCGGTCGATGACCCGCATCAACCTGCGGCCCATCGCCTCACCCATGCCGCTGGGCTTCTTCACGGTGGCGATCGCCTCCGTGATGACGGGCTGCCTGCAGCTCGGGCTCCTCGGGCCCCAGGCCCGCGGCGCCGTCGCGCTGTGCGTGCTGCCCGCCTTCGTCCTGCAACTCCTGGTGAGCGGCCTGGCGTTCGGCGCCCGCGACGTGATCGCGGCGACGCTCATGGGCGTGTTCTCCGGCAGCTGGCTGGCCTACGCGCTCGTCATGTTCAGCGGCGCGGCGGACGGCCTGCCGGTGCTGGGCGTGTTCAACCTGGCGTTCCTCTGCTTCGGCGCGCTGATGGCCTCCGTGACCAGGCCCAAGCGCGCGCTCTGGTTCGTGCTGCTGGCCTCCCTGCCCCGCTGGGCGGCCACCGGCCTGTCGGGGCTCACCGGCGCCGAGTGGCTGACGCGCACGTCCGGGGCCCTCGGCCTCCTGGTGGCGCTCGTCGCGATGTACGCGGCCTTCGCGCTGATGCTGGAGGACATGCGCAGCGAGGAGGTCCTGCCCGTCGGCCGCAGCGGCCCGGCCCACACCGCCCTGGAGGGCGACCTCACCGTCCAGCTCCGCAACCTGGAACGCCAGGCGGGCGTGCGCCGCACGCTCTGACGGCCGGGCGGGCCCGCCGCGCGCCCGAACTCCCCGTACGCCGTGCCCGCCCGGTGAGCCGCCACGAATCCGACGCCCGCACCCCGGTCACGCACCCCGGCCTCTTGCCCCGGTCTCTCGACCCGGTCACGCACGCCGGTCTCTCGCCCCGGTTTCGCACCGCGGCAGCCACGAACCCCAGTCACCCACCGAGGAGTCCTCCTGTGTCCCGATCCGCCCGCCCCACCGTCGTCCTGGTCCACGGTGCTTTCGCCGACGCCTCCAGCTACGCCCGCGTCGTTCCGGAGCTGACCGCCGCCGGCCTGGCCGTGGTCGCTCCGGCGGTGCCCAACCGCGGTCTGGTCGACGACGCCGCCTACATCGCCTCGGTGGTCCGTGCCGTCGACGGGCCCGTGATCCTGGTCGGGCACTCCTACGGCGGCGCCGTCATCACCCTCGCCGGCGTGGAGGACAACGTCCGGGCACTCGTCTACCTCGCCGGGTACGCCCTGGAGCAGGGCGAGAGCCTGGGCGAGCTGCAGGGACGCTTCCCCGACTCGGGTCTCGCCGAGGCGCTGGTCCTGACCCCCTTTCCGGTGGCCGGTTCCACCGAGACCGGCACCGACGTCACCGTGGCGGTCGACCGGTTCCCCGCCCTGTTCGCGGCGGACGTCGACCCCGCGCTCGCGGCGGTGCTCGCCGTCTCCCAGCGCCCCCTGGCCGCACGGGCCTTCACGGAGACGGCCCCGGTCGCGGCGTGGAGGAGCAAGCCGTCCTGGGGCCTGATCGCCACCGAGGACCGGACCATCAACCCCGAGGTGGAGCGCTACGGCTACCGGCGCGCCGGCATGACCACCGTCGAGGTCGACTCCTCGCACCTGGTCATGCTCGCCAGGCCCGACGCCGTGGTGGAGCTGATCCGGGAGGCGGTCCGGTCCACGGCCGGCTGACCAGCCTGCCTGGTGGCGCACGGCCGGTCGTCGACGGTCGTGCGCCGCTCCGGGTGTCGGAGCGCGAAGGAGGCGTCGTGCGCCTCGGTGTCGGCGGTCCGGGGCGCGGGCCGGTGTCAGCCCGAGGTGCGCGCCTGCCAGTAGGTGAACTGCTGGAGCGGGTCGCCGAGGAGGTTCCACGGCCAGGCGGTGACGGAGTTGTCGATCAGACGGAAGGTGTCACCGACCTCGTTCGTGCGGCCCGCCTGGATCAGGGCGAAGGCCAGCACGTTGAGGTCGGCGGCGGCCGCCGCGTGGCCGAGTCCGCCGAGCCGGGGCCATCCGTGCAGGGCGGTGTCGAGCGCGGTGACCGCCCGGTTGTGGGTCCATTGGCGACGGACCAGCAGTGCCTCGACGCCGCCGGCGGCGGACGTGCGGGCGTGTTCGTCCACGAGCGCCGTGAGTTCCACCGCGGCGGTCGGCGCGGTCGGCGGCGCGGAGGCCCGGACCGTGTCGACGAAGTTGAGCTGGGCGCTGCGCGACCCGCACTCCTCCGGCGACAGGTACCGCAGCATCTGCAGGTGGGCCTCGCGGTTCCACGGGTCCCGTTCGGCGACCTCGTGCCAGACGGCGACCACGTCGCGCGATTCTGCGCGCATCAGGCGCAGGATCCCGAGCAGGACGACCCAGGGGGTCGGATCCTCGGGCGAGATCTCGGCCGCGCGGTAGCAGGTGTCGGCCGCCGCGCGGGCGTCCTCCATGCGTCCCGCGTGCCGGCCGCGGACGAGTTGGACCCACCCCGCGAACGTCAGCGCGTCCGCGCTCTGGGCGCGGCGCAGCACCCAGTTGTGCGCGAGGGAGGACGGTGCGGCCGCTTCGGCGAGGACGCCGAAACGGTGCCCGCGGCGGTCCCAGTCCGTGCCGGTCTCCCGGAGCAGCCGTTCGACCTGGTCGATCTGGATGGCGCTCTGGCCGGGCAGGCCCGGGGACTTGAGCTGGCGCCGGACGCGGCCGAGTTCGACGTCGTCGAGCTCGGGGCGCACGCTGGGGCTGGAGGCGCGAATTCTTCGGAAGAGCGACACGCGCCGCAGCCTAGGCCCATGGGCGATTTTCGGACAGCCCCCGGAATGACACATTCATGTCTCGGTGAATGCGGTGACGCTACCGCTCCGTACGGCGATCGCCCGCTCCGTACGGCCCGGGCGGGTGCCGGCCATGATTCTCCCGGGGGAGTCGTGAAATTCCGGACCGTGCGACACTGCCCCCCCTGATCATCGTGATCGGGGAGAGCCGATGCCCCCCCGGCCGGCGGTGTCGAGGGTCGACCGACACGGCCGATTTCCGGCCTTCCTTCACGCTGCGTACGGCCCTCCGGGACGGGCGACGCCGCCGGTGCGTTCGCGCGGTACGAGAAGCGCGTCCACGACATGGCCACCCTCGGCCAGGAGCTGGCCGTGCGCTCGAAGGACTGGTTCACCTTCCCGGAAGCGGCCGCGGACCACCGGATCGGCCAGGCCGAGGAGCGGCGGGTGCACGCACTGTGCGAGGAGGTCGTCAGCGCCGTGCCGCCGGCCAGCGACACCTCGATGGCCGCGGCCGCCAGCGAGTGCTTCATCCGGGCTGCGCGCATGGCTGCACACCTCCTTCCACTTCCACGGACGAACGATCAGGGGACGGAAGGCGGCAGGGCCGACCGGACGCCGGGCCGGCGAAACCGGGCCCACAGCGGGGAACCGGTGCGGGGGAGTCCTGCCGTCAGGGGAGCGACTCCGAGTCCGGTGCCGGGGGCGGGGACTCCGTCGCCTTCCTGCCCTTGATTCGCCGCCGGCGGAGTGCCCGGATTGCCCGGTCCGGGCACGTACCTGCGTGGGAGCCGCCGGTCGCCGCCGGCCCTTCCCGGACCTGCACGACCCGTGGCGGGGCCGCGCCGGGTGATCTAGCATGCGCTGCCAGGCGGGCGCGAGGCCGGTGGGCGGCGACGGAAGGCGCGTGGGCAGTGAGCGGACGGCAGACCGGAAGGCCGACCCTGGAGACGGTCGCGGCCCGGGCCGGGGTGGGGCGCGGCACGGTGTCCCAGGCGATCAACGGCTCGCACCGGGTGAGCGACCGGACGAGGGAGGCGGCCGGCCGGGCCATCGCGGAGCTCGGCTACGCACCCGACCGGGCGGCCCGGTCGCCGGCCGGCCGCCCGACGGACGCGATCGCGCTGGTCGTGCCCGAGACCGAGGCGCGGCTGTGGGCGGAGCCGTACTTCCTGGACATCATCCGTGGGGTGAGTTCCGAACTCGGCGCGGCGGACAAGCAGTTGCTGCTCACACTGGTCCGCACCGAGCAGGAGCGGCGCCGCTTCGAGCAGTACCTGGCCGCGCAGCGGGTGGACGGCGTGCTGCTGGTCTCCGTCCACCGGGACGACCCGCTGCCGGACCGGGTGCGCGCGCTCGGCCTGCCGGCCGTGCTGAACGGCCGCCGGTCGCCGCAGGAGCCGACGGCGTACGTCGACACCGACAACGTGAGGGCCGCCCGCTCGGCCGTGGAGCACCTGGCCGGGCGGGGGCGGTGCCGCATCGCCACCATCACCGGCCCGCTGGACATGGACGCCGCGTACGGCCGGCTGGTCGGCTACCGCCACGCGCTGGCTGCGGCCGGCCTGCCCGCGGACGAACGCCTCGTCGCCGGAGGGGACTTCACGGAGGACGGCGGCCGCCGGGCGATGCGCGAACTGCTGGGGCGCTGCCCCGATCTGGACGCGGTGTTCGCCGCCTCGGACGTGATGGCGGTCGGGGCCCTCGCCGTCCTGCGGGCCCGGGGCCTGGACGTGCCGGGCGACATCGCGCTGGTCGGCGTCGACGACTCACCGGTGGCCCGGCTCCTCGATCCGCCGCTGACCACCGTCCGCCAGCCCGTCGAGGAGATGGGCCGCGCGATGGCCGGGCTTCTGCTGCGGCAGATCGCCGGCGAGGACGTGGCGCCCTCCCGGCTGGTGCTGCCGACGGAGCTGGTGGTACGGCGGTCGTCCTGAGGGCCGGCCGTACCCGACCCCGGGCGCACCGGACCCCGGGCGCCACGAACCCCGGGCACCGGACCGCGGGCGCCGCGCACCAACCCCCGTCGGCCGTTCGGACGGTCGGCCGGGGCCCGGGGTCACGGGGCGTCGGGAACCCGCGGACTCGCAGGGGTCAGGCGAGGGGCTTGTCGACGACGGCCTTGGTGTGGCTGAACGTGTCGATCGAGTACTCGCCGTGGTAGCGGCCCATGCCGCTCTCGCCGACGCCGCCGAACGGCAGCGCGGGCATCGCCAGGTGCGAGACGGGCAGGCCGAAGCTGAGCGCGCCGGAGGAGGTCTCCTCGGTCAGCCGTCGCTTGGTGTCCTCGGATTCGGTGAAGGCGTACAGGGCGAGCGGCTTGTCGCGCTCGTTGATGAACGCGATCGCCGCGTCGAGGTCGGGGACGCCGAGGACGGGCAGGATCGGGCCGAAGATCTCGGCCCGCATCACCGCGGCGGTCGCCGGGACGTCGGCGAGGACGGTCGGGGCGAGGTAGCGCGCGGCGCGGTCGTGCTCGCCGCCGGTGACGGTGCGGCCGTCGGCCAGCAGGGCGGTGAGCCGGTCGAAGTGGCGCTCGTTGACGATCCGTCCGTAGTCCGGGCTCTCGGCCGGGTCCGCGCCGAACAACTCCTGCACCGCGTCGGCCAGTTCGGCCTCCAGGGCGGTCGCGGTCCCGCCGATCGCGAGGACGTAGTCGGGGGCGACGCAGGTCTGGCCGGCGTTGAGGAACTTGCCGCGGGCGATCCGCCGGGCGGTGACGGCGAGGTCGGCGCCGGGTTCGACCACGACCGGGCTCTTGCCGCCGAGCTCCAGGGTGACCGGGGTCAGGTGCTTGGCGGCGGCGGCCATGACGATCCGTCCGACCGCGCCGTTGCCGGTGTAGAAGATGTGGTCGAAGCGCTGTTCCAGCAGGGCGGTGGTCTCGGGCACGGCGCCCTCGACGACCGCGACGGCCTCCTCGCCGAGGTGGCGCGGCAGCAGCTCGGCGATGGCCGCGGAGGTCGCGGGGGCGAGCTCGCTGGGCTTGACGAGGGCGGTGTTCCCGGCGGCCAGGGCGCCGACCAGCGGGGCCAGGGCGAGCTGGAGCGGGTAGTTCCAGGGCGCGATGATCAGCACCACGCCCAGCGGGTCGCGGACGACCCGGGCTTCGGCGGGGCGGAAGATCTCGGGGACGTCCGCCGGCTCGGGCCGCAGCCACTGCGCCAGGTGCGCCGTGGTGTGGTCGATCTCCCTGATCGTGAAGCCGATCTCGGTGCGGTACGCCTCGGCGGCGCTCTTGCCGAGGTCGGCGTGCAGGGCCTCCTGGAAGACCTCGGCCCGGTCGGTGAGCAGGGTGCGCAGGGCGGCCAGCTTGTCCAGCCGCCAGGCGAGCGGCCTGGTCCGGCCGGTGGTGAATTCGGCCCGCAGGCGGGCGACCACAGAAGGGATGCTGTCGTGCATGAGGATCTCGCGGTCTTGAGGCGTCGGTGGCGCTTGACACATGGAACTTTCAGCATGTGAAGCAATGGCGACTCTAGGGATGAAAGGTTGAGTTTGTCAAGCATCTGTCGGTCCCGGGTCGCCGGCGTCACCCGCTTGCCTCCGGTGAACTCGCCCTCCTGGGGGTGGAGTTCGCCCGCGGGGCGGCCGGGGCCGGATTGGCTCTTCTTTCGACTCCACCCCCTGGGCAGCGGCCCGCGCATGTGCTGACATATGCATGTCAAACCGAGGTGGTGCCGAAGCGCGCCGAACCGCGCCGCACCGCGCAGAACCGCGCCGCACCGCCTCCGACTCCGACTCTGCTCGATCGAAGGGGATGCCCATGCTGCTCCGCGCGCTGGCCGCCGCGACCGCCGTCGCCGCATCGCTGTCCGGCCCGTCGGCCTTCGGCGTCGACTCGCTCCCGACCCCGCCCGACCGGATCGTCATCGACGTCGCGACGGTCAACGGCTCCGGCTGTCCGGCGGGAACGGCCGCCGTGGCCGTCTCCCCGGACAACACCGCGTTCACCGTCACCTACAGCGACTACCTCGCTCAGGTGGGGCTCGGCTCGAAGCCGACCGACTTCCGGAAGAACTGCCAGCTCGACCTGCGCGTGCACGTCCCCCAGGGCTTCACCTACGCGATCGCCTCCGCTGACTACCGCGGCTTCGCCCACCTGGAGAAGGGCGCGAACGGGACCGAACGGGCCAACTACTACTTCCAGGGCCAGGCCCAGACCGCGTACCAGTCCCACCGCTTCTCCGGCCCGCAGGACGACAGCTGGCAGGCGACCGACACCGTCGACGTCGCCGCCCTGGTCTGGGCGCCCTGCGGCGAGGAGCGCAACTTCAACATCAACACCGAACTGCGGGTCGCGGCCGGCACCTCGGACCCGACCAAGAGCACCAGCTTCATGACGATGGACTCGACGGACGGCAACATCAACACCGTCTACCACCTCGCCTGGAAGCACTGCCCCTGACCCCGCCCCCGGCCCCCGGGCCGGGGACAGGCCGGGAGGCGCGCGGTCGATGCCGACCGCGCGCCTCCCGGACGCCGTGACCCCCAGGATCAGGAGGCGGCCCCGTGCTCCGGGGCGCGGTGCCCGGCCGAAGCCTGCTCCTGGAGCAGCGCGGCGATCTGGCTGACGTCGTCGAAGATGCGGATGACGTCGTTGATGTCGGTGGCCGAGGCGCCGTTCACGCCGATGAAGAACAGGTGCAGACAGCCGTCGTCCGTCTCCAGGTAGCCGGCCAGGTCCTGGGCGTTGTACGCGATCCGCTGGTTGAGGTCGTCCGCGCCGACGATGGTCCCCGGCTTGGCGAAGACCTTGCCCCGGGCCGGGCAGTCGGTGGTGCAGGAGATCGCCAGCGAGCCGTCCACGCCGAGGATCGGCAGGGCGTGGCGGAAGGCGTCCGCGTCGGGGGTGCGCAGCCAGTAGGCGAGCACCTGGTCGAGGCCGATGGGCGTGGCGCGGTCCTGGAAGACGCCGCCGCGTCCGTCGGCGAGCTGGAACTGGGTCGGGTCGACGTGCGCCACGTCGGTGAGGAAGTCGCGCTCGACGCCGAAACCGTCGAAGCAGTCCTTGCTCCCGCGCGTCACGGCCATGTTGCACAGGGCCAGGTTGGCGCCGAGGTTGTGGCTGACCTTCAGGATCAGCTTGGCGTACTGGCTGTACGGCGGGGAGACGTACGCGGCCACCTGCGGGTCGCCGTCGTACGAGGTCGGCAGCTTGCCGTCCGGGTTCGGGCCGGTCGGGTCGGCGGAGACGGTCACGCCCGCGCGCGCCAGCGCCTCGATCAGCGCGGTGCGGCCGAAGGCGTTCGGGTCCTGGACGTTCGAGATGCGCAGCACGGGCTGCGCGTCGGCGGCGATGGTGCCGCTCAGCGTGATCCGCGTGCCGTCGGGGGAGGCCGAGACCCGGATGTCCGTCGTGCCGCCCGCCGCCACCGTCTGCACGGTGGAGGTGACCTGGTAGGGCGCGACCTGCGGGCGCCACATGAGCTGCGCGGTCTCGCCGGGGGCGCTGGGGGTGGTCAGCAGGTCGATCACGTTGTCGTTGATGATGAGCGGGGTCGGCTGCGGGTCCAGCGCCGGGGGCGCGAACAGCCGCGGGTCCACCACGACGTCACCGTCGACCCGCGTGATCCCCGTGGCCCGCACCTGGTGGGCGATCATGTCCAGGCCGGCGAGCGGGTTCTCGGGGGTGAGGGTGGCGCCGGGCAGGTCGTTGGCGCTGGTGTGGTCGATCGAGGTGTAGTCGACCGTCCCGTCGGGCCTGGTCCGGCCGCCCATCGTGAGGTCGCCCTGGGCGACCATCGCCAGGTTGCCGGTGAGGGTCGAGCCGGTGCGCGAGCCGGTGGCGAAGACCGGGGTCGAGAAGCGGTGGTCGGGGCCCAGCGCGTGCCAGGCGCCCGAGATGGTGACGAGCTTCGCGGTCGAGCCGGGGACGAAGAACTGGTTCGCGTACCGGGAGTGGAACACCTGGCCGGTCGCCGGATCGGTCTCCAGCACGCCCCACTGCGCGTGCTCGTAACCGGGCTTGTGCATGATCGCCTCGATGGCGGGCCCGAGGTCGTCGTCGTGCGCCGCCGCCGGGGGCGCGGCGGTCGCGCCCGCCACGGCGGCCAGTGTCGCGCCGGCGGCGGCCCAGGCCAGCAGGCGGCCGCGGATCGTTCGTCTCATGTGTGCGTCCCGTCGTCTCTGGGGTTCGGCAGACCCGTCGCAGGCTGGTGCGGACCGGCTGCTCATGGGGCGGATCGTAGGAACCCGGGCGGCGTACTTCTCGGTAGCCGCTGGCGTGCTGACGGTGTGTGGCGGCAAAGTCCACCGGTCAGCCGATCGGAGGCGGTCGTGGTGGCACCGGGACCGGCGGCGGTGCCGGCCGTGAACGCCGAGGTGGCCGCGGTGCCGCCTGCGGATGCCGCGCCGGTTCGGCCGCCTGTCCGGTCGGGGCGCGGGCCGGGGCCGCGCCGCCCGGCGGCAGGGCGGCGGCCGTCGACCGGCGGGAGAGCGCCTGACGTGGACCACCGTGCGATTCCTCCTCAGGCTCCGGAGCGGTAGGCCTGAGAGCCTGGCAGCCCGTCGCCCCCGTGGCCAGACGGCAACTCCCGTGCGGGTGGGCCGGATTCGGTCACGGCACGCATCGCTCCGGCAAGCCCAGCAAGCCCAGCAGGCCCAGCTAGCCCCGCGTACCTCGCAGCCCCGCGTACCTCGCAAGCCCCGCCTGTCGCGGAGGCATGCCACCGTCCGTCGGTCACCGCTCCGCCAGCACCCGGGGCAGCCGATCCGCGACCGCGTCCGCGAGGCGTTCGAACTCGGCCCGGAGGAGGGGCGCGGCGAGGCGCGCGAGGCCGTTGAACCGCAGGGAGGCGCGGTAGACCAGGAGCGTGCGTCCCCGGGAGGCGCGGACCGTGATGTCGTCGGTGGCCCGGACGGTGCGGTTGTGCCCGACGAACACCAGCCGGTCGGGCCGGTACTGCTCCAAGCGGTAGACGAGTTCGGTGCGCCGCCCCCTGAAGCGCGAGGTGGTGCGCCACTGCGCCCCTTCGGCCACCGGCCCGGTGTCCAGGCGGACGCAGCTCTCGGTGCCCGGGTCCCACCCGGGCGTGTTCCCGAAGTCCGCCAGGTAGCGCAGGACCTCCTCGGCCGGCCGGTCGACCACCATGGCGCGTTCCACGTTGATCATCGGGACTCCTCTCGGCTGCGGCCCGCCGGGGGCGCGGGCCGTCACGCCCCTTCTTCGTCGCGGACGCGTCCGTGGATGCGTCCGCGGATACCGCGATGCGCGGCCGCTGCCCCGGGTGTTGCGCCCCGGATCCAATCCGTTCCACCGCCGGTCTCCGAATCGCACCTGGCCGGTCCGGGACGACCGCCCGGGCCGGGACCGGCGCCGAGCTGAACGAGGAGGCCGCGATGTCACGGCAGACGGCAGTGGAGGTGATCGTGGTGGGGGCGGGGCCGGCCGGGCTGGCCTGCGCGCTGGACCTCACCGCGGCGGGCCGGGAGGTGCTGGTCCTGGAGGCCTCCGACGACGTGGGCGGGCGGATGCGCACCGACGTGGTGGAGGGGTTCCGCCTCGACCGCGGCTTCCAGGTGTTCAACACCTCCTATCCGCAGGTCAGACGCCGGGTGGATCTCGGCGCGCTGCGACTGCGCCCGTTCACGCCCGGCTTCCTGCTCGCCGACGGGCGGCGCTCCCGCCGGCTGCTGGACCCGACCCGTCGCCCGGCCCAGGCGCTGGGCCTGCTGCCCGACGGGCCGCTGCCGCTGCGCGACCTGGCGACCGTCGGCCTGCTGGGGCTGTGCGACGCGGCGCTGCCCGCCGCCGTGCTCAAACGGGCGCCGGAGACGACCACCGCACGGGCGCTGCGGCGGGCCGGCGTGTCGCGGCGCACCGTCGACGGCGTGCTGCGCCCGTTCCTGGCCGGGGTGTTCCTGGAGGACGGGCTGGAGACGTCGAGCCGGATGTTCCACCTGGTGTGGCGCAGCATGGTGCGCGGGAGCCTGTGTCTGCCGGGGGAGGGGATCGGGGCCGTGCCGCGGCAGCTGGCCGCGCGGTTGCCGGAGGGGCGGCTGGTGTGCCGAGCGCCGGTGGAGCGGCTGACGGCCGACGGGGTGGTGCTCGCCGACGGCGCTGCGCTGCGCGGGCGCGCCGTGGTGGTGGCCACCGGGATGGCGGCGGCGGCCCGGTTGCTGCCCGGCCTGGAGGTGCCGGCGGCGCGGGCGGTGACGACCTTCTACCACGTGGCGTCGGTCAGCCCGCTGCGCGAGCCGGTGCTCGTGGTGGACGCGCAGCGGCGGGTGCTGAACACGGTGGTGCTGTCGGAGGTCGTACCGGGCTGCGCGCCGGACGGCCGGGCACTGGTGTCGACCTCGGTGCTGGGTGCGGAGGCGGACGAGCGGGCGGCCCGGCGGCGGGCCGGTGAGCTGTACGGCGTGGACTCCTCGGCGTGGCGCCCGCTGGCCGACTACCGGATCGCCGAGGCGCTGCCGGCCGGGCCGGCGCCGCTGCCGCTCAGCCGCAGTACGCGGTTCGCGCCGGGCCGGTACGTGTGCGGGGACCACCGGGCGACGGCCTCGGTGCAGGGAGCGCTGGCCTCGGGTGCGCGGGCGGCCCGGGAGGTGTCGGCGGATCTGGCGGGCTCCCGGCGGTGACCGTACGGATCGGGCGCGCGGCGCGCGGCCCGGTGCACGGCCCGCCGCCGGGTTCGGCGCGGCGCGGCGCGCGCGCCGCTGCGGGGACCGGCGTGCGATCCGCTGCGCGGCCCGCGTTCGCGATCCGTTGCGGGGACCGGCCTGCGGCCCGGCGTCGCCTGCGAGAGAAACGGTGCACAAACGTTGCGAGTGGGCCCCTCGGGGCGGACGCCGCACGGTGGGTCTGTGGCTTCGCGAACACGGACACGGGCTCGTCGTGCTGCCGACGCCTCCGGGCGGCCCGGGGCGGCGGCCGACGACCTGCGTGCCCTCCTGGCCCGCTCGGCGAGCGGCGACGACGCGGCGTTCGAGCTGCTCTACCGCGCGGTGGCCGGGCCCGTGTACGGGGTCGCGCTCCGGATCCTGCGCAGCCCGGTCCACGCGGAGGAGGTGGCGCAGGAGGTCCTGCTGGAGGTGTGGCGCATCGCCGCGGCCTACCGGCCCGAGCGCGGAACGGTGACCACCTGGGTGCTGACCATCGCCCACCACCGGGCCGTGGACCGCGTGCGTTCCGCCCGGGCGGCCGCCGACCGGGAGCAGCGGACCGCCCTCCCGGAGGCGGTGGGGTCCGATCCGCCGGACGAGCAGGTGGTCCGCTCGCTGGACCGCCTGCGGGTGCGGTCCGCACTCGCTGACCTGAGCGGAGCACAGCGCGAGGCCGTGGTGCTGGCCTACTACGGCGGCTACTCGCAGCGCGAGATCGCGCATCTGCTGGACCTTCCGCTCGGCACGGTCAAGACGCGGATCCGGGACGGCCTGGGCCGGCTCCGAACCGCGTTCGCGTCCGCCCCCGCCCGGCCGTCCGGCCCTGCCGGACCGAGCGCTGCGAGGACGGCCGCGGCAGCGGGCCCCGGCGCCGGCCGAGCGGCGAGGGCGGCACGGTGAGGGACGGGGCCACCGCCCCCGGGGAGCCCGGCCGGTGCCGGCCGGAGGTCGGGCCAATCCGTAGCCCTGGCGGTTCCGAATGTTCGGTGCAACGACAGAACGGGCCGCGGGTGCGGCCCCGTCAGGAGGGCTCCTGTGACGATGTCCGGCACCGTCTCCACCACGCAGGTCGTCCCGTCCGCCAGCGGCGGTGCGCGGGTGCGCAGGGTCGCGGTCGTGGGCTCCGGCGTGGCCGGTCTCACCGCGGCCTACGAGCTGTCCCGGGCGGGGACGGAGGTCGAGCTGTTCGAGGCGGACGCCCGGCTCGGCGGCCACGCCCACACCCAGGAGGCCACCGGGCCGGACGGCCGGGCCCTGGCCCTGGACACCGGGTTCCTGGTCCACAACGAGCGGACCTACCCGCACCTGGTCCGGCTGTTCGAGGAACTCGGCGTCCGCACCCGGGACAGCGAGATGAGCCTGTCGGTGGGGTGCGACGGGTGCGGTCTGGAGTACGCGGGCGCCCGTGGGCCGGCCGGTCTGTTCGCCAAGCCCGGCGCCCTGGCGCGCGGCCGGTACCTGCGGATGCTCGCCGAGGTGCCCCGCTTCCACCGGCTCGCCCGCCGCCTCCTCGCCGCCCCCGCGGCGGGTGACCCCAGCCTGCGCGACTTCCTCGCAGCCGAGGGCTTCTCGCCGTACTTCGTCAGCCACTTCGTGACCCCGGTGGTCGCCGCCGTGTGGTCCTGCGCCCCCGACCTGGCGGGCGACTACCCGGCGCGCTACCTGTTCGCGTTCCTCGACAACCACGGCATGCTCTCCGTGACCGGCTCGCCGACCTGGCGCACCGTCGTCGGCGGCTCGCGCACGTACGTCGAGAAGATCGCCGAGCGGCTCACCGCCGTCCACCGGTCCGCCCCCGTGCGGGCGGTGCGCCGCCACCCGGACGGCGTCACCGTGGTCTCCGGGGACGGCCGCCGCACCGTGGCCGACGCCGTGGTGATCGCCACCCACGCCGACCAGGCGCTGCACCTGCTCGTCGACCCGACCGACGCCGAACTGGAGGTGCTCGGCGCCTTCGCCTACTCGCGAAACCCGACCGTGCTGCACCGCGATCCCTCCGTCCTGCCCGCCGCGCGGTGGGCCCGCGGTTCCTGGAACTACCGGATGCCCCACTGCGACGCGCCCTCGGATCGGGTGCGGGTCAGCTACCACCTCAACCGGCTGCTGCGCCTGGACACCGCCGAGGACTACCTGGTCACCCTCAACGAGGACCGGCAGCGTCCCGTCCCCGAGGACCTGGTCGTCTCGCGGACCGTGTACGAGCACCCGATCTACACCGCGCACACGGTCGCCGCGCAGCGCCGGCTGCCCGAACTCACCACCGCGCGAACGGCGTTCGCCGGCGCCTACCACGGCTGGGGCTTCCACGAGGACGGCTGCCGCTCCGGCATCGAGGCCGCACGGTCCCTGCTGGGGGTGGGCGCGCCGTGACCACCCTCCCGGGCCCGTGGGGCGCGGTCCTCTACGACACCACCACCACGCATGTGCGCACCGCACCCCGACGTCCCGCCTTCCGGCACCGCGGCTGCCTGTGGCTGGTGGACCTCGACCACCTCCCGCCGGTGCCCCGGCCGCTGCGGCCACTGGCCGGGTTCCGGCCGCAGGACCACGCCCTGGAGCCCACCGGAGAAGGATTGACGATCCGTCAGGAGCTGGAGCGCTACCTCGCCGGGCACGACGTCCGGCTCGGCGACGGCCGGGTGCTGATGCTGACCCAGGCCCGCTCGCTGGGGTACGTGTTCAACCCGTTGACCGTGTACTGGTGCCGCGACGGCGCCGGTCGCCCGCTGTGCACGGTCGCCGAGGTCCACAACACGTACGGCGGGCGGCACCGCTACCTGCTGCCGCCCGACCCCGAAGGGCAGGGCGAGACCCCCAAGGACTTCCCCGTCTCGCCGTTCTTCCCCGTCGACGGCCACTACCGGATGGTGCTGCCCGAGCCGGGCGAGCGCCTGCGCCTGACCGTCCACCTGGAACGCGACGGCGGCCGCGCCTTCACCGCCACCGTCCACGGCACCGCGCGACCGGCCGGCCCCGCCGCCCTGCTGCGTGCCGCGCTGACCCACCCGTTCGCGACCTGGGCGGTCAGCCTGCACATCCGCTACCGGGGGATCCGGCTGTGGCTCAGCGGCCTGCCCGTCCACCCGCGCCCGCCTGTTCACCCGCGCCCGCCCGACCGCCCGCCCGGGCGCCCGCCCGGTCGCGCCGACAGTGCCCCGTCCACGCCCACGCCCACGCCCGCGCTCACGTCCACGCCCACGCCCACGGAAGAGGTGCCCACCCCATGACCACCACGGTCCCCCCGGCGGCACGGCCGGTGCCCGTCGTCGACCCCGCCCGCTGGCCGGACGTCGCCCGGGTGCCGCACGCGCCGCTGCGCGCCGCCGTGGCCGGGCGGCTGCTGCACCGGGTGGCGGCACAGCGCGGCGTGCGCGTCGAACTCCCCGACGGCCGGACCCTGCGGCGGGCCCCGGCCGGGGCGCCGGTCCTGCGGCTGCACCGCCCCGAGGACTTCCTGCACCGGGTCGGCGAGAGCGGCCTGATCGGATTCGGCGAGGCCTACCAGGCCGGCGACTGGGACAGCCCCGACCTGGTCGCGCTGCTCACCCGGCTGGCCGCCGCCCCCGAGACACTGGTGCCGACCGGGGCGCAGTGGCTGCGCCGGCTCTGCGTCAAGCGTCCGCCGGCCGAGGAACTCGCCACCACCACGAACGCGCGGCGCAACATCCACCGCCACTACGACCTGTCCAACGACCTGTTCGCCCTGTTCCTCGACCCGACGATGACCTACTCCTCGGCGCTCTTCCCGGCCGCTCCCGGCCCGCTGCCCGCCGCGACCCGGGAGGACCTGCCCGCCGCCCAGCACCGCAAGATCGACCGCCTGCTCGACCTGGCCGGCGTCGGCACCGGGACCCGGCTGCTGGAGATCGGCACCGGCTGGGGTGAACTCGCCGTGCGCGCCGCCGCCCGCGGGGCCCGCGTGGTCAGCCTCACCCTCTCCGAGGAGCAACTCCTCCTCGCCCGCCGCCGGATCGCCGACGCGGGGCAGGACGGCCGGGCCGAGGTCCGGCTGTGCGACTACCGTGCCGCCGAAGGCACGTACGACGCCGTGGTCAGCGTGGAGATGATCGAGGCCGTCGGACGGCCGTTCTGGCCGGAGTACTTCGCCATCCTGGACCGGGTCCTGGCCCCGGGCGGCCGGGTCGCCCTGCAGGCGATCACCATGCCCCACGACCGGATGCTCGCCGCCAGCCGCACCTACACCTGGATCCTCAAGTACGTCTTCCCCGGCGGCCTCATCCCCTCCCTGCAGGCGATCACCGAGACCGCCGCCCACCGCACCGGCCTGCGCGTCACCGGCGTCGACTCCTACGGGCCGCACTACGCGGAGACGCTGCGCCTGTGGCGCGAACGCTTCACCGAGCGGTCGGAGCAGGTCGCGGCCCTCGGGTTCGACGAGGTGTTCCGGCGAACGTGGGAGCTGTACCTCGCCTACTCGGAGGCGGGCTTCCGCACCGGCTACCTGGACGTCCGGCAGGTGGTGCTGACCCGTGAGGAGGTGACGGCATGAGCGCGGCGGGCCCGCTCTGCGCGCCCGCCGTCCCGCCCGGCGGATCCGGGGCGCGGCCGTGAGCGCCACGGCCTTCGCCCTCGACCTCGCGGTCACCGCCGCCGTCGCCCTCGCCGTCATGCTCGCCGCCTTCGCCGTCGGGGTGCGCACCGGGCGCCACCGCGGCGTGGACGTCGCCTGGGGACTGGCGTTCACCGCCGTGGCGCTGACCGGCTACGCGCTCTCCGACGGCTCCGGGGACCCGGGACGCCGGCTGCTGGCCACGGTGCTCGTCACGGTCTGGGGCCTGCGGCTGTCCGCGCACATCTGGTGGCGCGCCCGGGGCGCGCCCGAGGACCCGCGCTACGCCCGCATGCTCGCCCGAGCCCCCGATGGCCCGCCCCGTACCCGGTACGCGCTGCGGATCGTCTACCTGCTCCAGGCGGCCCTCGTCTGGTTCGTCTCCCTCCCCGTCCAGGCCGCCCAGTACGTTCCGCACCCGCCTGGTGCGCTCGCCTGGACGGGCACCGCACTGTGGGCGGTCGGCCTCTTCTTCGAGGCTGTGGGGGACCGCCAGCTCGCCCGGTTCAAGGCCGACCCGGCCAACCGGGGCCGGGTCATGGACCGCGGCCTCTGGCGCTACACCCGTCACCCCAACTACTTCGGCGACGCCTGCGTGTGGTGGGGTCTGTTCCTGCTCGCCGCGGACATCCCCGTCGGCTGGGCCTTCGTCCCGAGCCCGCTCCTGATGACCTGGCTGCTCGCATTCGGTAGCGGAAAGCCCATGCTGGAGCGGCAGTTGGGAGCTCAGCGGCCCGGCTGGGCCGACTACGCCGCCCGCACCAGCGGCTTCGTACCGCTGCCACCGCGCCGGGTCCGGAGAAGCCCGTCCGCACCGCCGGCGGGGCCCGGTCCGTGACCGAGGCCGGTCGGCACGCGGCCGGAGGAGCCACTGCGGGGCTCCTCCGGCCGGGTTCGGGCACTCATGCGGTCATGCGGCTGTGGCGCGGGCGCTACTTGCCGTGCGGATGCGGTTGAGGCTCGGGGTGCTCCGGGTCGCACGGGTCCGGCGGGCAGGGGTCGGGCGGGCACGGCTCCGGGGGGCACGTCGGGCTGTCCTGGACCGTGATCTCCACGCACGGGCAGTCCTTCGTCAACTCGACCGTGGACACGGCGGATTGCGGCAGGTCGTAGCCGTCGGGCGCGGCGGTGGGTCGGTGTGGCGATGCGGCGGTGGGTCGGTGCGGTGTCACGGCGGGGAGCGGGGCGGGTGTTCGCGGCGGCTCCCCGCCCGTCGAGGGGCCGGGTCAGTGGTCGCGGGTGAGCCGGTAGTGCCGAGGGTCGGCGATGCCGTGCAGGTCCTCGGCGGTGAGGGTGCGGCCGTCGACGTCCAGGATCCGGAGGTGCCGTCGTTCGCGGAGCGGGCGCAGCCCGAAGGAGGACGACAGCTCCAGGTCGAGCCGGCCCTCCTCCGGGGCGAACCACCAGCGGCCGGTGACCTCGCCCCGCAGGCCCGCCCGGTGGTGGGTGCCCGTCAGGTGGCCGCCCTCGACGGAGTCGTCCGGCACGGCCGCGTCCGCCGAGGCGGTGAGGTCGACGTCCAGGGACTCCCCGGACGGGTCGTCACTCTCGATCGTCCAGTGGCCGGGCTCCACCGCCCCGGAGCCCGCCGGGCCCGCCCCGGGCGCGTCGGCGGGCGGGGCGTCGGAGGGCTGGGCGCCGAGCAGCCGGTGGACCGCGGCGTCCACTGCCCGGTCGTCACTGCCGGCCGGCAGCCGCTCGACCCGGCCCTCCCCGGGCGG
Organism: Kitasatospora sp. NPDC048545; assembly: GCF_040651155.1. Lineage (NCBI taxonomy): Bacteria > Bacillati > Actinomycetota > Actinomycetes > Kitasatosporales > Streptomycetaceae > Kitasatospora > Kitasatospora sp. NPDC048545. The sequence goes on along the minus strand of NZ_JBEZIQ010000012.1, from coordinate 7,896 downwards.
CAGGGCCGTCGCGTCGAGCGGCCAGACCAGGCAGGGCTTGTCGAACGAGGCCGCGTACCGGCGCTGTTCCAGGACGTGGGGGTCGTCGGCCGCGGCCCGGGACCAGACGAGCAGGAACAGCCCGCAGGCGCCCAGATCCTGCAGGACCGGTTCGGCCGGCAGCTCGTCGGAGAGGTCGCGGGACTCGTCCAGGGCGGTCCGGAGGCCGCCGGCGCGCAGCCGGCCGTCCAGGGCGGCGGCCCGGTCGGCGTCCGCGGGCGCGTGGGCGAGGAAGACCCCGGGGCGTGCCGTCCGGCCGGGGCCGTCGTGCTCGCCGCCGGGTCGGTCGTCGTGCTGGTCGTCGTGCTGGTCGTCGCGCATGGGCTACCTCAGACCTCCGCGTCGTACGTGTCCAGGTCGTGGCCGTGGTACCAGGGTGCCTGCGGGTTGTAGGAGGCGAGGTAGTAGTCGGCCTCGCAGGTGTACGTCGCGGGGAACAGCTGGTGCGCGCGCAGCTTCAGGAGGTTGATGGCCGCGATCTCGTTGGCCAGTGCCTGCTGGTCCTGCTGGTTCACCGGCTTGAGCTGCTCGTCGTCCACGAGCTGCTGGGCCGCCGCGAGGTTGTCCTTCAGGAACTGGGGCCACTGTGCCGGATCGTTGCTGTACGTGTAGTGCGGTGTCACCCGGTAGTGGATCATCTTGGGCCACCTGGCGTTGGGGTTCTTGATGGGGGCGGCCGGGTCCATGACGTGGGTGACGGTCGGGTGCGACTGCTGGTAGGGCGCCAGGGCCGTCGCGCTCGACTGGGTGCCCTGGACGGTCTGCCCCGGGGCGGCGAAGCCGATCTTGCCGTCGCCGAGGTCGATCGGCTGGTTGGCGGCGATCCACTGCTCGTAGCCCGCGGCGAGTCCGTGAGTGCCGCTCTGCATCGAGGCGCGGATGGGCCGTTCGACCTTGTTGAAGTGCTCCTGGGTATTGGACTTGGCCGAGCCCATGAAGATGTTCGTGGCGGTGTCGTTGGCGCCGGCGGTGAAGTCGCCGTTGATCGCGTGCATCGCGGTGGCCGCGTTCTGCTGCCCGTTGGCGCGCACCAGGCCGCTGTCGACGGTCCTGATGGCGGTGATGTCCGCGGGCTCTCCGGGCGACGATCCGCCCCCGGTGTTGCTGAGCATCCGTTCCAGGTGGACCCAGTTGCCGAGGGTTCCGCCGCCCGGGTAGACGAGGCCGGCCCCGCCCAGTACGTCGGTCTGGATGCCGCCGATCGGCGTGTTGCCGGCCGTCATGTTGCTGAACGGCTGGAAGGCGGCCGCCCGTTGCAGGACGGGTTCCCCGGCCAGGGGGCCCGCGCCGTGGCCGGCGCAGTGCTCGTCCTCGTGCGCGTGCACTCCGGCCCGCTCCCCGGCGGCCGGGTCGGCCGCGACGGGCTCGGTCAGCGCCTTCCGCATCACCCGGACGGCGTTGGCCTCGGCCTCGCGCTCGAAGCGGTCGGACGGGTCGGAGACCTTGAGCCCGGAGCCGTTGTCGCTACCCGCGACGGGGCCCCGGCGCTGCTGGAGGACGTGGGTGAGCTCGTGGGCCAGGGTGTGCCGGTCGCCGCCGCCCGCCCCGATGACGACGTGGTTGCCGGAGGTGTAGGCGCGGGCGCCGACCTCGGCGGCGGACGCCTGGGCGGCGCTGTCGTCGTGGATGCGGACGGCGGAGAAGTCGGCGCCCATCCGGCCCTCCATCTCGGAGCGGACGGTGGCCTCCAGCGGCCGGCCGGGTGTGCTCAGGACGTCGTGGACGGCGGAGCGCTGCACCGCTGCGCCGGTCCGCCCGGCCGGGCCGGCCGCCTGACGGAGCATCTGGACGACGGCCCGGTTCCCGGCGCTCGCCTGCAGCGCCATCAGGTCCGGCCCCGGTGCCCGGCCGCCCGCGCGCGGCGTTCGGACCGGCGTTCCGGTGCGTCCGGAGGTCTGGGCCCTGGTGTGTCGGGTGTGCAAGGGGGCATGCAAGGGGGGCCTCTTCCCGCGGTGGAACAGCAACCCTTCCTGCATAACGCGCGCGGTGGCCGGGGCGCCAGGGACCGAAGGGCAGACCCGGGGCCCCTTCGGGTACCCGTACGGGCAACCGCCGACGGGTCGGCGGTTGCGGAGCCGGCGGACCGGCGGACCAGGCGGACCAGACGGCCAGGTGGACCCGACGGGTCGGCGGTTGCGGCCGCGGGGCTTCAGCGGTGTGCCAGGGGGTTCGGGGCGGGAGGCGGTCGCCGAGGTGGCTCCGGACCTTTCCCGAAGCCGGTCAGGGCTGGTCCAGGCCCGGGTCCCACTCCGCAGGCGGCTCAGCGCCTGCATGGCCTCGCGTTCCACGCGTGAGAGGTCGCGGAGGACCGATCCGGCCTGGACGGGGTACTGCGCGTCGCCCGATTCGCCGGCCTTCTTGATCATTGCTGCTGCGTCCGTCCACAGGACCGCCGCCTCGGTGTACAGCGTGTGGCCGGTGCGCAGGTGGGGGCTGTCGAGCAGGTCGGTGCATTCGGCGAGGAAGTCGCGGTAGAGGTTGCGGAACAGGGCGCCGCCGGTGCCGGCCTTCTCCATCGACAGAGCGGCCTGCGGCAGGTCCGACTGGGGGTCGTCGGTGCGCCGGAGCCAGCTTGCGGGCGCAGCCCGCGCTCGTGGATGGCGGCGAACAGCGCGTGGTGGGCCGGCGGCAGTTGCGTGTAGGGCCCGATGTGCGTGGTCTCGGCAACAAGGCCGCCGGGCAGCACCCGGACTTCCAGGCCGGACACGTCCTTCCCCCGCGGGGTCTGCGCTCCGACGGCGATCTCCATCCGCTCATCCAGGTCCAGCGGGTACAAGCCCCACAGTGGGGGCTCCCACGCGATTCCCGTCCCGCCGAGCACGAGCAGCAGCCGAACTGCGCACTCCTCGACCCCGGCTCCGATCTCCGTGGGGCTGCAGACCGTTCGCACCAGCGCCAGTCGTCGCTCCGGCTCCTCGCCCAGGGTCACCTCGTAGCCCGGCAGGCCGTGCTCTGCCAGCCGTCCCGGCATCTCCAGCCTGGCCTGGTCCCTGCTGATCCGCTCGGCCAGCCGGTCCCACTCGCTGCGCAGGATCCCCGCCCTGCGCTCGGGCCCGGCAGCCAGTGCCTGGGCGATCACGGCCAGGGGAAGATCCATCTCGCGCAGCAGGGCGATGGTCAGGGCGTCACGTGCCTGCTCGGACGCGTAGTGGCGGTAGCCGGTGCCGGTGTCCACACGGACGGGAGCCGGCAGCCCCACGTCGTCGTAGTGCCGTAGCTGCTTCACGCTCAGGCGGCACAGACGGGCGAAGCGCCCGATGGTGAGAAGTTCGTTGCGCACGCCATCATGGTGGACTCTCCTACGGTGGGAGGGTCCGGTGCCGGGCTCACCGGTATCCACCGGGCGAAGCGCGAGAACCCCTGGGGCCGGAGCAGGGCCGGGCGCGACCGCACGTACGGCGCGGCCCCGGCGCGGGCTCCGGCTACTCCACGGCGGTGGCGATCACGGTCCACGCCTCGGTCGACGTGTCGTCCAGCCGGAGATCGAACGCGAAGGTGATCGGCCTGCGCTTGTGTGCGTCGCCACGGAGCACCTGCTCGGTGCGCCGGTCGACCTCGTAGTAGACGCCCTCCGCGTCGACCGCGACACGGAGGACGATCGGGTCGCGTGAGACCAGCGAGCGCACCGTGACGGACCTGACGACGGCGTTACGCATGACGGTCCGGTCGACCGTGCGCACGGACGTGAAGTCCAGGCTGCCGTCGTTCATGACCCACTCTTCGAGGAACCGCTCGACGGCGACCTCGAAAACCGCCTTGTCGAACCGGCCGTCGAGCACGCTCAGATCGCCGACGGCGGTGTCGGCATCCGTGCTCCACGAGATGTTGGTGAGCGACAGGATGTCACTCGCACCCTTGACCGCGGTCTTCCCGGCCACCTCCAGCACCGCCTCGCGAGCGACCTCCTTCTGGTCCCAGCCGTCCGTCTCGATGGCGCTGGTCAGGTGGTGCGCACCCTCGGCCGCCTGCTCCACCGACGACACGATCCACTCTCCGGCCCGGCTCTTGCGCAGCGTCCAGTACTCGACCGGGCGCGTCGAGCCGTCCTTGCGCACGGCATCCTGGCCGTGGCTGCGGCGTACGTAGTCCTTGAGCGTCGCGGTGATCCGGAAGGTGACGGTGTCGTTCACCTCGCCCGCGCGGTTCGCGACGTCGACCAGCTCGACCACCGGGCCGGAGACGATCTCCACGACGTTGACCTCGCCGCGTGACTCGTAGTCGCGCAGCTCGTCGGCCCACTTGCCGTAGAGCACCGGGGACAGGATCTGCTGCAACGTGGCGTGATCGTGGTGGGTCCAGGCATGTTGGGCGGTCACGTACAGCCAGACGGCCCGGCGCTCGATCGTGGTGCGATCGAAGGTCGCATCCGTGTCGGCGATGGCGTCGACCCGGGCCCCGACCCGGGCGGCGCGCTCGCGCGCCTGCGCGTCCGCGCGGTGCGCCGTACGGTCCGACACCGTGTTCAGACCGACCGCCTGCGCCGCCTTCCGGCGCCGGTGCGCGAACCACAGGATCAGGAGGACCACGGCCACGATCACCAACAGGGCGACGAGCCCACCGCCACCGGCTCCGACACCGGAGCCGAAGCCGAAGCCGAAGCCGCCGCCGGTCGACCCGTGGGAGCCACCACCATGGCTGCCCCCGCCGCCCCCGCCGCCACTGAACCCGTGGCCGCCGCCCCCGCCGCGGGCGTACGCGACCGTCGGGCCGCTCAGCGCGACGACTCCAGCGACCACAGTTGTCCACCGACGGGCGCGCACCGGGCTCCCCCTTCAAGAATTCAGAGCTGTTCCACGAGAGCCTACAAGCCGGGTCGCCCGGGAGACATGGGGGGCAGCGAGCAGCCCGGGGGCGGGGACGGCGGGCTGACCAGGGGAGGGATCCCGGGCTCGCACGACATCGAGGCCCCCGCGCGGGGCGGTCGCCCTTGACGAAGGGCTTGGACCTCCCGCCCTCGTACGCGTCCAGCAGGTAGGCCTCGGCCTCGAACCCGGTGCGCGGCGAAACCCAGCCCGGCTCGGCGACGACCTGACCCCGTTCGACCTCCTCGCGCTCGACGCCGCTCACCAGCACGCCGATGTGCTCGCTGGCCCGTCCCTCGTCGAGGACGGTACGGCCCGCCTCGATGCCCGTGCAGGTGAGCTTCCGGGTTTCCTGATGCCGACGAGCTCGACCTCGTCACCGACCCGGATGACGCCGCGCCCGCACCGGCCGGTGATCGCGGTGCCGCGATCGGGGATCGCGTAGACCTCCTCGACGGCCGGCAGGAACGGCCTGTCGACCGCCCGAACGGGCTCGGGGACGGCATCGAGCGCCTCGGCCAGTTCGGCGATCTTCGCTTCCCAGTCCGGGTCGCCCTCCACCGCCTTGTCGGCGGAGCCCCGGACGACCGGGATGCCGTCGCCCAGCAGGCCGTGCGCGGACAGCAGCGCGCGTACCTCGGTCTCGACCCGGTCGAGCCGTTCGCCGTCGTTGACCAGGTCGCACGCGTCGAGGAAGACCACGAAGCGGTGCACGCCGATCCGCCGGGTGAGCCGCACCTGTTCACGGGCCTGGGACGTCAGGCCGTCGGTCGCGGACCGATCGTGCCGACGTGCACGCGCAGCGATGATCGGTTGGCCTTCCCTTCCCCCATTTGGCAGTTGGAGCCGATGGGGAGTTCCGTGTCGGCGTTCCCGTCGTAGTGCGGATCGGCCGTGAGGTCGTGGGCGCCCTGCTGCGGGACGGACTGGGCGAACTCGGCCGCGGTGGCGTAGCTGCCGCCCGCCCAGCTGTAGATCGGCCCGTTGGCAAAGGGGTCGGCCAGGTTGTAGTCGGCGACGGTGCCCGGTACCGAGCCGGTGGAGACGGAGAGCTTGGCCGTGCTCTGCTCCGGGGCGCAGGCAGGGGCCCCTTGCCGGTGTCGAAGCCGGTGGCGAGGACGTTGTTCTCGACCACGGCCCTGGACGAGTCGCCCAGCAGGCTGATGGCCGATCGCCGGCTGGCGCTGGCTTCGGAGACAGCTCACGAAGCTGCGCACGGAACTCGATCGCACCGACCGAGAGGCTGGCGACCGAATCCTGGCCCGAGGGAGCGGTATGTAGACGTCATGTCACACACGTCGTCACAGGAAAGCGCGGCGCTGCTGCTTGGGTGGCGTCCCGTGGCTCGGGCACCCGATGCCGAGCCCGCCGGTGATCCACGGTCAGCGGCACACTCTGCGGCCGGCTCCACCGACATCCAGGGCAGCGTCCTGGCGGCGTTCAACAAGGACTTCACGGAATTCCGCTACCTGCACTTCCCGGACGCCGCCAAGGGGGGGCCGCGGCTGGCTCTCCGCGATCCTCAACACCGTTGCAACGACCCCTTGAACCCGGTCAGTACACAAGCCGTGAATTCGCCCAACTGGCAGGAGGGTTCGACATCCGGCTCTCGGTCGGCCGGTCCGGCCGGTACTGGGACAACGCCCTCGCCGAGTCCTTCTTCGCAACGCTGAAAAGGGAGTTGATCGGTTCCCGGGCATGGTCGAACCGGGCGGAAGCCCGCACCGCGATCTTTGAGTGGGCCGAAGGCTGGTACAACATGCGCAGGCTGCACAGCAGCCTCGGCTACCGCAGTCCCGCCGAGTACAAAACCGTTCTGGCGGCCTGACCACCACACCGACGGTGTCCGTCAAAGCGGAGCAAGCTCAGTGGGCGATGGGTCTGCCGGCGCGGACTCGTTCGATGAGGAGCCGTCTGCTGTGGATGGTCAGCCGGGCATGGGGGTGGCGCACGGGGAGCCTCCGGGATGGTGTGGAATCCGGTGCGGAGCCTGGGGTCTGTGCCCGAGGCCGCCGATCTGGCGATCGACGGCCTCGGGTGACGGAGAACGAGCCTTCGTGGGCGGCGAGTCAGGCCGGGCCGTCTGTGCGCCCCCGCTGGATCTATTCGGCCCAGGCATGTTCCAGCTGGGTGCGGAAGGTGGCGGGTTCCCGTCCGATCAGCTCGGCCAGCGTCGAGTCGACCGTGGTGAACTCGCCGTTCCGCGCTGCGCCGAAGATGCCCAGCAGCAGGTCGGCGATCGCGGCCGGGGCGCCGTGTGCCAGGACCTGCTCGCGGAAGGCGTCGTCGGGGACGACGGTGCGGGTGAAGGGCCGCCCGGTGGTCTGCGACGCGATCTCGGCGACGGTGTCGAAGTCGAGCGCCGCCGGGCCGGTGAGCGGCGGGGTGGGCCCGTCGAAGCGGCCCTCATCGAGGATGATCGCCGCGGTGGCCTCGGCGAGGTCGTCGTGGCCGGTCCAGGCGACAGGGCCGTCGGCGGGAAGGGCGATGTCGCCGGTGTGGCGGGCGGACTCCAGGAACTGCAGGGCGCTGGCCGCGTAGAAGCCGTTGCGCAGCGCGGTCCAGGGCAGGCCGGTGGCACGCAGCAGGTCCTCGGTCCTGGCGTGGTCCCGGCAGGCCTGGAAGCGGGAGTCGTGGGCGGCGCCCGTCTGGCTGGTGTAGAGGATGCGGCCGACCTCGGCCTTCACGGCGGCGTCGATGGCGGCACGGTGGCCGCTGACGCACTTCTCGCCCGTGCGGTCGAGGGAGACGAGGAGCAGCTGCTCGGCTCCCTCGAAGGCGTGCACGAGCGTGTCGGGGTCGTCGAAACTGCCCTGCCGGACACGAACGCCGCGGTCGGCGAGGTCCTGGGCCTTGCGGGGGTCGCGGACGCTGACGCCGACGCGGTCGGCGGGGATGCGCTCCAGGAGGCGCTCGACGGTGCGGCGGCCGAGCTTTCCGGTGGCTCCGGTAACGATGATCATGAGGTTCTCCGTAAGGTGTTGTTCGGCCCGGGAGGGCCGGATGTGGCTGATGAGGTCTTGCCTTCAGTGGCTTGCCAGGAGTGGCCGTCCGG